>NZ_JBEZKZ010000103.1:0-19742 GCF_040651895.1 Streptomyces sp. NPDC048352 | reverse complement strand
CGCGAGCTGGCCACCGCCCTCGCCCGGGCCGTCACCGCCGCCTGCCTCGCCACCGCCGGGGCCGCCGCCGACTGCACCGCCGCCGAACGGGACCGGCTCGTCGAGCTCCTCACCACCCGCCTCGGCGGCGGCGCCCGCGTCCCCGGCGCCCGGGCCGCCGCCGTGCTCGGCCGGCTCGCGATGCGGGTCACCACCCAGCCCCTGCTCAACGCCTGGCGGGGCCCCCTCACCACCGGCACCACCCCCGCGCTCGGCGACATCCTGCGCTACCAGGCCAGGGGCGCCGGCCTGCGCGCGTTCCTGCACGAGCGGATCACCGCCCGGCCGGGCCCGGCCGTGCTCATCGGCCACAGCCTCGGCGGCATAGCCCTGGTGGACCTGCTCGCGCTGGCCGCCGCCGCCGGCGGCCCCGTACCCGGCGTCGAACTGCTCGTCACCGTCGGCTCGCAGGCCCCGTACCTGTACGAGCTGGGCGCGCTCACCGCCCTGGGCCCCGGCAGCGCGCTCCCGTACGGGTTCCCGCGCTGGCTCAACGTGTACGACCGCCAGGACGTGCTCTCCTACCTCGCCGGGCCCGTCTTCCCCGGCGACCCCCGCGTCACCGACCACGAGATCAGCAGCCGCCAGCCCTTCCCGGCGAGCCACAGCGCCTACTGGAAGCAGCAGTCCCTCTACGAGCGCATCGAACGGGCGGTGGCCGAGGCGGGGATCGGGTGACGGCCCTCGGCACGCCGCCCCCGCCCCCGCACGCGAACGCGCACCTGAACGTGAACGTGCAGGTGAACGCGGTCCCGCACCCGGACCCGGCACCCGGGCGCACCTTCGCGCTCGTCGCGGGGGTGGAACGGTACGAGATCAGCCACCACTGGAACCTGCGCGGCCCCGCCCGCGACGCCCTGCGCTTCGCCCGGTGGCTCACCGGGCCGGGGGAGGTGCCCGCCGCCAACGTACGGCTGCTGCTCTCCCCGCTCGACGACCCCGACACCCTCGACTGGTCCGCCTCCCCGGGCCTGGCCGCACTGAGGAGCACGTACCGGCCCGCGACCGAGGAGAACGCCAGGACCGTGCTGCTCGACGAACTCCCCGCGTGCGACGGGGACCTGCTGTGGATCTTCTGGGCCGGCCACGGCCACCTCGGACGCGGCGGGGAGCTGATGCTGCCCTGCGCCGACGCCCGCCCCGGCCACATCCGCCACCTCAACCTGGACTCCGCGCTGCGCTGGTGGCGCACCGACCTGGTCGGGCACCGGCGGTTCCCGCTCCAGGCCGCGCTGGTGGACGCCTGCCGGGTCGACGCGCCCCGCGACAGCCGCTGGAACTTCGGCAGCGCCGACTACGGCGGCGGCACCACCGTCCCCGGGCGGCGCCAGTTCCGCCTGTACGCCTCCCGCGAGGGCGAGGCCGCACAGAACGACGCCGAACGCGGCGCGGGCCGGTTCACCGAGGCCCTGCTCGGCGAACTCGGGGAGCGGTCCGTGTGGGAGGGCGCCGCCGTCCTGCCGCACGCCGCCCGGCGCATCCACCGCGCCTTCCAGGACCTGCGCGAGAGGGGCGAGGGCTGGCAGCTGCCGCAGTTCCTCGTCGACCGGGACTGGGACGCGAACTCCTTCCTGGACGACGTCCTGCCCGGGTCCGCCCTGCCCCGCGCCCCCCGCCTCGACCAGGCGGGCTGGGACGGGCTGGGCGAGCTGTTCGAGGACCGGGACCTGCCGCGCTGCGCGTACGAGGCCTACGCCTGGGCCTTCAAGGCGGCCGGCTGCACCACCCCCGCCCACGGCGGGCTGCCCGCCGACACCCTCCTCGACGTGGTGGCCGACCTCGACGAACGGCACGGCGGCCGCACCGGCATGCCGCTGGCGGTGCCCTTCGTGCACTTCCTCGCCGACCGCAGCGCCCGGCCCGGCGGCGGCCCCGGCGGCGGCCCGGAGGACCCCGACTGGGCGGCCGCGCTGGCCCGTTGGGTGCGCGCCACCCTGGAGCGCCTCGCCCTGCCCGCCCTGCGTCCGCCGCCCGCCCCCGCGCGCCGGGCGACCCTGCACGTACGCCTGGAGTCCCCGCCCGGCGGCGGGGACGGCCTGCTGGCCCGGATGTGGGTGCGGGGTGAACGGACGCACCACGTGTGGGAGTCGGAGGGCAGCCCCGTCCCGCTGGCCGCGGTACGGGCCGCCCTCGTACGCCGCCTCGCGCAGGGCGGTGCCGGCGCCGGGCAGCCGTACGGGAGCATCGGGCGGATCGAGTTCGACGTGCCGTACGAACTGCTGGAGACCGACTTCGAACAGTGGCCCGTTCCGCGCGGGCCGGGCGGCCGCACCCGCCCGCTCGGCACGGTCCACGAGGTGGTGGTGCGCTGCCCGCAGGAGCGCGAGGACACCCGCGCCGAGTGGCGGGCCAAATGGCGCTGGCTGCACGTCCAGGACGGCCGCCACCCGGACGCCGTACGGCTGCTGGAGGACCCGGACGTCACCGACGCCCTCGGGATGGCGCTCGGCGCGCGGCCGGCGCCCGCCTGCGTCCTCGGGCACGTCTCCGGGAGCCGGACGCCCGCCCTGCTGGAGGCCCTGCTCGAAGGCGGCGTGCCCGTCGCGGTGTGGCGGCGCGGCGGTGGCGCGCCGCCCGGCGGGCTGCCCGCGCTGCTCGCCCCGGAGGCCGGGCCGGGGGCGCCCGCGGTGTTCGGGCTGCCCGCCCGGGTACGCGACGTGCGCCGGGCGGCCGCCGGACAGGACCCGGGAGGGGAAGACCGGTTGGTGTTGTTGTGGGACGATCCCGACGACACCGTCGACCTCCGCTCCCTGGCGTGACACCGCCCGCCGACGACCCGTCCACGACCCGTCCGCACCCCGCCCCCCACCCGGTCCGCCACGGCGGCCCCGATCCCGAACGCACCACCCGTGAAGAGACGATGGAGGCACAGGCAGTGGCGAAGGACTGGTGGCTGTACCAGGGCGCGGGCCCCGCGGAGGAGCGCCGCGCCCGGCTGGAGGCCGGAACGCCGCCGCCCTGGCGGGACTTCACCGGCGTCCCCGACCGGTCCTACGGGCCGCCCGGGTGCACGGGAGAAGCCTGGGAGCGCACCCGGCGGCGCGGCGTGGACTACGTCCCGGACGAGGCGGAGAAGGACGTGGTCAACACCGCCCTGCTCCTGCGCCGGCCGCTGCTGATCACCGGCAAGCCGGGCGTCGGCAAGTCCACCCTCGCCTACAGCATCGCCGCGGACCTGGCCCTGGGCCCCGTACTGCACTGGCCGATCACCAGCCGCACCGTGCTGCGCGACGGCCTCTACCTCTACGACGCCATCGGCCGCCTCCAGGAGGCCGGCCTGGAGCAGGTCCGGCTGCCGGGCCTGCGCCCGCCCGCCGCCCGCGTCCCCGTCGTTCCCGCCCCCGGCGCCGCCGTCCCCGGAGGCCCGCTGCCGGGCACCCCCGTCCCCGGTACCCGTCCCCCCGGGGAACCGGACGGGGCGTACCCCCCGCCCGCCGCCGTCCCCTCCATCGCCCGCTACCTGCGGCTGGGCCCCCTCGGTACGGCGCTCCTCCCACAGGGCCGGCCCCGCGTCCTGCTCATCGACGAGATCGACAAGAGCGACATCGACCTCCCCGGCGACCTCCTGACCGTCTTCGAGGACGGCGGCTTCGTCATCCCCGAACTGGCCCGGCTCGCCAAGGAGGAACCGACCGTCGCCATCGGCACGGACGACGACCCCGACGCCGGCGTGGCCGTCACGCAGGGCCGCGTCCAGTGCAGCTACTTCCCCGTCGTCATCCTCACCAGCAACGGCGAACGCGACTTCCCTCCCGCCTTCCTGCGCCGCTGCGTCCGCCTGCACCTGGACGCCCCCGGGCCCGGCAAACTCGCCCGCATCGTGCGCGGGCGGCTCGGCGTCGACATCACCGGCGAGGACGCCGCCGAGTACCAGGACCTCGTCCGCAGCTTCCTCGAACGGGCCGAGGACGGCGACCTGGCCACCGACCAGCTCCTCAACGCCATCCAGCTGCGGCTGGCCGGAGCCTGGTCGGCGCCCGCCGACCGGGACCGCTTCCTCGCCACCGTGATGCAGCACCTCACCGGGCCGACCGCGTGATCGAGAGGCTGCTCGCCGCCTTCGCCGAAGGCGGTGAGGACGGCGCCGCACCCCGCACCGCCGTCGGCCCCGAGGAGATCGCCGACATCCTGTGGCTGGCCGCACGCGTGGACCCGGCCGCCGCCGCACCCCGCACCGCCGTCGGCCCCGAGGAGATCGCCGACATCCTGTGGCTGGCCGCACGCGTGGACCCGGCCGCCGCCGCGTCCCGTCACCCCGGCGCGCAGCAGGCCGCCCCGCCGGAGCCGGACGGGGCCGCGCCCGCGCCCCCGCCGCGCGGCCCCGAGGCCGCCTCCGGCCGGACCGGCCCGCCGGACGCGGGGGCCGTCCGGCTCTACCCCGCCGTCCACGCCCCGCCGGAGCCGCCCGCCGCACCGGGCGCCGACGCGGGCGCGCGGCGCGGCGTACCGCTGCGGTTGCCGCGCACCGCCTCCCTCGAGGACCCGCTGGCCCTGATGCGCTCGCTGCGGCCCGTCGGACGCCGCTCCATCGGCGGCCCGGGTGAGGAACTGGACGAGCAGCTGACCGTGGAACGCAGCATCGAGGCGATGGTGCCCACGCCGGTCCTGCGCCCCGCCGAAAGCCGCTGGCTCGACCTCGCCCTCGTCGTCGACGGCCACCCCTCGATGCTGCTCTGGTCCGACCTCGTGGCCGAACTGCGCGGGGTGTTCACCCGCAGCGGGGTCTTCCGCGACGTCCGGACCTGGCAGCTGACCGGCACCGGTCCGGGCGGCACCCCGATGCTCACCCGGGGCCGCGGCGCCCCGCCCCGCAACCCGCTGGAACTGGCCGACCCCGCCGGCCGGCGGCTGATCCTCCTCGTCTCCGACACCGTCGCCGGAGGCTGGCAGGAGGCCCCGCTGCTGCGCGTGCTGCGGCACTGGAGCACCCACAACGCCGTGGCCGTGCTGAACGTGCTGCCCGAACGGCTGTGGACCCGCGGCGCGGTACGGCCCGTGCCCTTCGCCGTCCGCTGCGACCGGCCGGCCGCCGCCACCCGCTCCTGGCAGCGGGTCCCGGCCGCCCGGCGGGCGCGCGGCGGCGGACCGGTGGTCCCGGTGGTCGGCCTCGCCTCCGGCAGCCTGGCCCGGCTCGTGCGGACGGTGTCCGGGGACGGGCGGTGGCACCGCCTCGCCTGCCTGCGCCTGGACGCGGCCGCCGCGCCCGCGGCCGCTCCGCCGCGCCGCGCCGGTACCGCCCTGGAGGCGGTGGAGCGGTTCCGGGCGAGCGCCTCGCCGACCGCCCAGCAGCTCGCCGCCCATCTGGCGGCCGTACCGCTGACCCTGCCCGTGATGACCCTCGTACGGCGCTCCCTGCTGCGCGACTCCGAGCACGGGCACCTGGCGGAGGTGGCCCTCGGGGGGCTCTTCGCCCCCTGGGACTCCGAAGCGCCGGCGCGGGAGGCGCAGTTCGAGTTCCTGCCGGGCGTACGGGAGGTGCTGCTCGGCTCCCAGCTGCGCGGGGACGTGGCCGCCGTGCGGGAACTCGTGCGCCGCCGGGTCTGGGAGTTCATGTACCGCAACCGGGGCACGGGTCCCGACTTCTCGGCGACCCGGGTCACGACCGGCACCGGGGGACGCCGCCGGGTGCCCGAGGGCGCGCTGCCGTTCGCGGAACGGCCGGAGGCCGACCGGGCGGCGGGGGAGGGGGTGAGCGAGGGGGTGGTACGCGTCCGCTTCGAGCCGCTGACCGAGCCGAGGGAGGTCGGCGCCCTGCTGGCGCCCCGCCTGGTGCTCACCGCCGCGGACGTGGCGCAGCCGCGGGACGCCGTCGCCTGGGTCATCGCGCCCGACGGCAGGGAGAGTGCCTGCCGGCCCGTCTGGTGGGACGACGCGAGCCCGCGCGTGCTGCTGCTGGAGAGCGCGGAGGACCTGGCGGACCCCGGGCTCTTCAGGGCGCCGGCCTGGGAGGCGTCGCCCGCGCCGGAGGATCCGTTCGTCGTGGTCCACGGGTTCGCGGACGGCCAGGACTGGCTCACGGCGGCGGGCGACACACGGGTGCCCGCCCATGCCCGCAACGGAGAAATCGTCGCGATCTCACCGGAGGTGGAGGACTGGAGCCACTTCAGGGGCGCCCCGGTGTTCTCGGTGCCCGGCGGGCTGCGCGGTGTCGTGCACACGGTCCGGCCCGACCGGATGGTGTTCCTCACGGCCGGGGCCCTGCTCGCCCAGGAGGGCTTCCTGGCCGCGCTGGGCGAGCAGGCGCCCGGCAAGGGGGTGACCCTGGCCGTCCGGGCGGACGCGAGCGTGCACGGGCCCGGACGCTCCGCGCGCCGGGAGCTGACCGACCTCCTGGTACGGGCGATGGACGATGCCGGAGTCGCCGGGCGGGTGGAAAGCGCGTCGATGGGCGTACGCACCTCCCTGTCCGGCCCGGACGCCTTCGCCCGGGCCGGGCTGCTGCTCCTCGCGCTGCACCGGGCCGTGGGGCGGGTCCGCGTCCCGGGGCCACCGCTCGCCGTGGCCCTGGCGGTCGACGGTCCCGGGGACGACACCGGGACCATGGACCGGCTCCTCGACAACGACGTGGTCAACGGGTGGCTGAGGACCAGTGGCCCCGACGACACCCTGCGCTTCGTCCTCACCCTCTCCCGGTCGCTGTACGACGAACTCCGCGAGCACCTCGGCCCGCTGGCCCTGCGCCCCCTCCAGCCGCTGGGGGGTGGGGTGGGGGGATGGTTCCTCGTCGGGGATCCCGGCCGGGTGGCGGAGCTGCTGGCGGACGTGGAGACGTACCGCCTGGAGGAGTCCGTGTGGCCCCGCTGCGGTTTCGGCGCCTCGGACGAGGTCCCCGCCGGCTGCATCGGTGTCAAAGTGACGGGCCGCCACACCTGCCTGGCCCATCTGCCGAGCACCGAGCGGGACGCCTACCTGGCGACCCTGCGGCCCGGCTCCCCGGTCGACTTCCGGGGGACCACCTTCGAGGGGGGGCTGCTGGGGCGGGTGCTGGACGCGGTGCGGGAGCCGGGGAGCGGGCGGGTCCGGCTGGGCACGGCGGTCTTCACCCGGGCGTGCTTCAAGGACGACTGGGCGGCGGTGGCGGCCGTCTTCACCGGCGAAGCCGACTTCACCCGTGCCGTGTTCGAGGGTCTGACGGGATTCGCCGGGGCCGCCTTCGACGCGGACGCGTCCTTCGACCGCGCCGTGTTCAAGGAGGTGGCGGGGTTCGACGGCACCTCCTTCCGGGGTTCGGCCGCCTTCGGACGGTGCGTCTTCGAACGGGCGGCCGTCTTCGAGGGGGCCTCCTTCGCGCGCGCGGCCGCCTTCGACCGCGCCGTGTTCGCCGGAGCGGCACAGTACGCGCAGGTCACCTGTGCCGAGGACGTCACCTTCGGGCGCGCCGTCATCGAGGAGGAGGCGGTGCTCGACGGGATGGCGGTGCGGGGGCGTGCGGACTTCGACCGGGTCGTCTTCAAGGGGCGCACGTCGCTCGGTGAAGCCGTCTTCCGGGGACCGGTGTCCTTCGCGCGCGTGGTGTGCGAGGGCCCGCTCTCCGCGGCCGGCACCCGCTTCGCGCGGGCGTCGGACTTCCAGTCCCTGGTCTGCGAGGGGGAGGCGGTCTTCCGGGGCGCCCGCTTCGACGGCCCGGCCGCTTTCGCCCGCGCCGTCTTCCACGGCCTGGCGGCGTTCGACACGTCCTGGTTCGAGGAGCGGGCCGGCTTCGAGGGTGCCCTCTTCCGAGGTCCGGTCCTGATCAAGGGGAGTGTGTTCACGGAACCGGTCACCTTCGGCGGCGCCGCGTTCGAGGGCATGTTCCGCTGGGTCGACGCGAAGGTGGAGACCGCGCCGGCCGGTTTCGGCGACGCCGTGTTCCGGGGCGCGGTGCGCTTCCAGCGGGCCGAGTTCGCGGGGGACGTCCTCTTCGACGGCTCCGCCTTCGACAGCGCCGTGACGTTCGAGGACTGCGACTTCCGGGCCGCCCTCTCCCTGGCCGGCGCCACCTTCCACCGGACGGTCTCGCTGACCGGGGCCACCCTCGCCCGGCCGCTCGACCTCCCCGGCGGCTGGACCGCGACCGAGTCGGACGGGGTGTGGGAGATCACCTCTCCCGACCCCGCGGGACCCGGCGATCACTGAGGCATCCTGACCGGACCACCCGCACAACACACGCCTCAGGAGCCCCGGTTGACAACCCCCGCCCGCCACATCCCCTTCGAGCGCCTGCACAACTTCCGCGACATGGGCGGCTACCGCTCCGCTGACGGCCGCACCGTCGCCTGGGAGAGCCTCTACCGGGCCGACTCGCTCGGCAAGCTGGACGGCGCCGACTGGGACCGGTTCCTCGGGCTCGGCATCCGGACCGTCATCGACCTGCGCTACCCCTGGGAGATCGACGCCAAGGGCCGGATACCGGAGCCCGAGCGCTTCACGTACGCCAACCTCAGCATCGAGCACCGCCCTTACGACCAGGCCGAGATCGACCCGGGCCTCGACCCCTGGCGCTACCTCGCCGACCGTTTCGCCGAGGTCGCGGAGGACGGGGTGGACGAGATCCGCCGGGCCGTCGAACTCATCGCCGACGGCCCCGGACCCGCCGTCTTCCACTGCACCTCCGGCAAGGACCGCACCGGCCTGATCGCCGCCCTGGTGCTGACCCTCCTCGACGTGCCCGAGGAGGAGATCCTCGCCGACTTCGCCCTCACCGAGCTGGCCACCGAGCGCCTCACCGCCGACTGGCACGCCGCGAACCCGGGACGCACGATGCGCTGGCCCTCGTACGGCCGCGCCCCGGCCACCGTGATGGAGCTCGTCCTCGCCGATCTCGCCGGCCGGTACGGGTCCGTGTCCGCGTACCTCACCGACGCGGTCGGCATCACCCCGGACACCACGGCCCGGCTGCGCGAGCGGCTCCTCGTCTGAAAAACCGGGTGCCCCGGCCGGCGCGCGCCGCCTACAGTCGCGGTGCGCGCCGCCGCCAGGGCGGCGACCGCCGATGCCGAGCGAAGAGAAGGGGGACCGGGCCATGCGTACGAACCGCACCGCCGCCGTCGTTCCCCCCTGCCGGTACGACGTGATCCCGGTGTCCCGCAGCGCGCGGTAACAGCCGCGCGGCTGTCACCGTACGCCCGTGACGCACCCTTCTGGAACACCGCCCCACGGCTGTGCCGCGGGGCGGACCGGCGTCCCGGGAATCGCGCTGCCCTCTTCCCACCCCAGGCATCCGAAAGGCCCCGGGTCATGCGCACCGACCGTCACACCAGCAGCACCAACACCGGCACCGGCACCGCCACCGCCGTCCGCAACCTCGGCATCCTCGCCCACGTCGACGCCGGCAAGACCACCCTCACGGAGCGGATCCTCTTCGCCACCGGCACCATCCACAAGCGCGGCGAGGTCCACGACGGGACCACCGTCACCGACTACGACCCCCAGGAACGCGACCGCGGCATCACCATCTTCGCCGCGGCCGTGAGCTGCGCCTGGGACGGGCACCGCGTCAACCTGATCGACACGCCGGGGCACGTGGACTTCTCCGACGAGGTCGAGCGCTCCCTGCGGGTGCTCGACGGCGCGGTCGCGGTGTTCGACGCCGTCGCGGGCGTCGAGCCGCAGAGCGAGTCCGTGTGGCGGCAGGCGGACCGGCACGGCGTCCCGAGGATCGCGTTCGTCAACAAGCTGGACCGGGCGGGCGCCGACCTCGACACGGCCGTCGCCTCGATCCGCGAGCGGCTCGGCGCCGTCCCGCTGGTCGTCCAGTTGCCCGTCGGGCGGGAGGACGGCTTCACCGGAGTCGTCGACCTGCTGCGGATGCGCGCGCTGCTCTGGCGCGCCGGCGACGGCTCGTACGAGACGGTTCCGGTTCCCGGGCCGCTGCTGGAGGAGGCACGGCGCAGGCGCCGGCTCCTGGAGGAGACGGTGGCCGAACTGCACGCGGACGCCCTGGAGGAGTTCTGCGCCGGCTCCGCCCTGAGCGGGCCGACGCTGGTGCGCGCCCTGCGTGAGCTGACCCTCGCCGGGGACGGCGTGGTGGTGCTCTGCGGCTCCGCGTACCGCAACCGGGGTATCGAGCCGCTGCTGGACGCCGTCGTGGCGTACCTGCCCGCACCGGCCGACATGCCGCCGGTGGGCGGGCGGGCCGCCGACCCGGCGGAGCCCCTCGCCGCGCTCGCCTTCAAGGTGACGGCGACGGCGACCGGGCGGCTCACGTACGTGCGGGTCTACGCGGGCACCCTGCGCAAGGGGGACTCCGTACTGGACCCCGCCACGGGCAGGACGGAGCGCGTCGGGCGGATCCTGCGGGTGCAGGCCGACCGGCACGAGGAACGGGAGGAGGCGGTGGCCGGTGACATCGTCGCCGTCGTCGGGCTGAAGTCGGCCCGTGCCGGGACCAGCCTGTGTGCGCCGGGGGCGCCCCTGCTCCTCGAACCGCCGACGGTCGCCGAACCGGTGGTGTCGGTCGCGGTCGAGGCGGGCCGCGGTACGGACACCGGCCGGCTCGCGTCCGCGCTGGCCCGGCTCGCCGAGGAGGACCCGTCCCTGGTGGTGCGGTCCGACGCGGAGACCGGGCAGACCGTGCTGTCGGGTCTGGGCGAGCTCCACCTGGAGGTCGCGGTGGAGAAGATCCGGCGCGTGCACGGGGTGGAGGTCGCGGTCGGCCGGCCGCAGGTCTCCTACCGGGAGACCGTCGTGCGCGGCGTGGCCGGCTTCGTGTACCGGCACGTCAAACAGGACGGCGGCGCCGGCCAGTTCGCGCACGTCGTCCTGGACGTCGAGCCGCTGGAGGAGCCCGGGTTCGAGTTCCGCTCGGCGGTCGTGGGCGGCCGGGTCCCGCAGGAGTACGCGCGGGCCGTGGAGGCCGGCTGCCGTGACGCCCTGGCCGGGGGGCCGCTCGGCGGGCACCCGGTGACGGGCCTGCGGGTGGTCCTCACCGACGGGGCGACGCACTCCAAGGACTCCTCGGAGATGGCGTTCCGTGCGGCGGGCCGGTTCGCCCTGCGCGAGGCCCTGCGCGCCTGTGCGCTGGAGCTGCTGGAGCCGGTCGCGGAGGTGACGGTGACCGTCCCGGACGACGGCGTCGGAGCGGTCCTCGGCGACCTCGCCGCCCGCCGCGGCCGGGTGACGGGCTCGGCCGGGCAGGGCGGGACCTCGGTGGTCACGGCGACGGTGCCGCTGGCCGAGCTGTTCGGGTACGCGTCCCGGCTGCGCGGCCGCACCCAGGGCCGGGGCAGCTTCACCAGCCGTCCCTCGGGTCTGGCCCCCGTCCCCGCGGCGGTGGCCGCCACGCTCACGGCCCGTTAGGGCACCGTTGCGAGGCCCCGTCCCGGCTCCGGCCGGGGCGGGGCCTCCGCTTGCCCGCCCGCGCCGTTCTCACGCCGCACTTACATACCCCCCATGGGTATGCTACGTTGCTACGCGAAGGTACCCCCCAGGGGTATGTGACAGAGGAGGGTCAGGGCAATGTCAACCGTCAATCCCCGGCGCTGGTGGGCACTTGGCGTGCTTGCCACCGCTCAGTTCATGGTGATCATGGACACGTCGATCATCGGCGTCGCGCTCCCCGAGATGCAGAAGGACCTCGGCTTCTCGCAGGGCGAGCTGCAGTGGGTCTTCAACGCCTACGTCATCGTCTTCGGCGGGTTACTGCTGCTCGGCGGCCGCCTCTCCGACCTCTTCGGCGCGCGCAAGATCTTCGCCACCGGCTGGGCCACGATGATCGTCGGATCGGTGCTCGCCGCCGCCGCGCAGACCGCGACGGTCGAGATCGTCGGACGGGCCGTGCAGGGGGTCGGCGGGGCGCTCATCGCGCCGTCGGCCATGACCCTGCTGATGATGCTCTTCGGGCACGACCCGAAGGAACTCGGCAAGGCCATGGCCCTCTACGGCGCCGCCGCACCCGCCGGCGGCACCGCCGGTGTGTTCCTCGGCGGCGTGTTCACCGAATGGGTGAGCTGGCCGTGGGTCTTCATCATCTACGTCCCGATCGGCCTGGCGACCCTCGCCGCGACCAAGCTGCTGCCCGCCGTCCAGTCCCGGCGCGGTTCCGTGGACGTCCTCGGCGCCGTCGCCGTCACCGCCGGGCTCGCGCTCGCCGTCTTCGCCGTCGTCCGGGCCCCCGAGGTCGGCTGGGGCGCCACCGCCACCGTGCTGGAACTGATCGGCGCCGCCGTCCTGCTCGCCCTCTTCTTCGTCGTCCAGCGCACCGTCCGCGAGCCGCTCATGCCGCTCAGCGTGTGGCGGATCCCGCGCCTGGGCTCGGCCAACCTCGCGATGACGCTGCTGGGCGCCGCCTGGATCCCGATGTGGTACTTCCTCAACCTGTACCTCCAGCAGGTGCTGGACTACGGCGCCTTCGCCTCCGGTGCGGCGCTGCTGCCCATGACGATCCTGCTGATGATCTTCATGACGGCCATCACCGCCCGCCTGATGGGCCGCTTCGGGGCCAAGCCGCTGATCGTGGGCGGCCTGCTCGCCCTCGCCGCCGGCCTGGTCTGGCTCTCGGCCGTCGAGCCGACGGGCACCTTCCTGGTCGACGTCCTGCCCGCCTCCCTCGTCGCCGCGCTCGGCATGGCGCTCGCCTACATCCCGGCCATGATCGCCGCGATGGCCGGCGCCCCGCAGGAGCAGGCCGGCCTGGCCTCCGGCATCGTCAACACCACCTACAACGTGGGCTCCGCCCTCGGCCTCGCCGCGCTGACCGCGCTCGCCACCACCCAGGGCGCCGGTGAGCTGGGCAACCTGCCCGCCCTCACCGACGGGTTCAGCGCCGCCTTCCTCGGCGCAGCCGTCATCGCCGCCGCCGGTGCGGTGATCACCCTGCTGGCCATGAAGGGCGACAAGTCCGCCGCCCAGGCCGCCGCTCCCGCCGCCGACCCCGCGTCGCGCAGCGAGACGGCGGGGGTGTGACGCAGGGGCCGCCCGCGCTCACCCAAGGGGTCGCCCGATGTCCTCCCCGGACGTCGGGCGACCCCTTTTCCCGTACCCGAACGAAAGGGAAAACCCCGATGAAGGACATCCGCACCCGGGCCGTGCACGTGGCCCACGAGCTCGAAGTCCCCGCGAGCCGGCCGCTGTCCGTACCGCTCGTCCAGTCCTCGGCCTTCTCCTTCGACTCGGCCGACGAACTGGCGCGGGCCATGGCCGGACCTGACGGCGCGTACGTCTACAGCCGCCGCGGCAACCCGACCGTGCGCGCCCTGGAGCGCACCCTCGCCGGTCTGGAGGGCGGCGCCTCGGCCATCGCCTTCGCCTCCGGGATGGGCGCCATCAGCGGAGTCCTGCTCGCCCTGCTGCGCCCCGGCGACCAGGTGATCGCCCAGCGCTGCCTGTACGGGGGGACGTACGCGGCGCTGAGCGACCTGAAGGAGCGCTACGGGGTGGAGGTCGACCACATCGGCGGTGACGACGTGCAGGAGTTCGAGGCGCTCGCCGGGCCGCGCACCCGGCTGCTCGTCCTGGAGACCATCGCCAACCCCACCGGCCAGGTCCCCGACCTGCCCGGCCTGCTGGCGGCGGCCCGGAGCCTCGGGGTGCTCAGCGCCGTGGACAACTCCCTGGCCTCGCCCGTGCTGTGCCGCCCCGTCGAGCACGGCGCCGACATCGTGCTCCACTCCACCACCAAGTACCTCGCCGGGCACTCCGACGTGCTGGGCGGCGCGGCCGTCTTCGCGGACGACGCCCTGCGCCGGGAGGTCTGGTCGCGCACGGTCGAACTCGGCGCCACCGCCGACCCGTTCGCCGTCTGGCTGACCCTGCGCGGGATCGCCACGCTGCCGCTTCGGATGCGCGAGCACTGCGCCAACGCGGCCCTGCTCGCCGAGCGGCTGGCGGCCCATCCCGCCGTGGCGGCCGTCCACTGGCCGTGGCTGGGAACGCACCCTTCGTACGCGATGGCCCGCAAGGTGCTCTCCGGTGGCGGCGGGCTGCTCTCCTTCGAGCTGCACGGCGGCCGGGAGGCGGGCCGCGCCTTCGTGGAGGGCGTGCGGCTGGCGCGGCTCGCGCTGTCCCTGGGCGGGGTGGAGACGCTGGTCACGCACCCGGCCAGCACCTCCCACCGCGAGCTGGACGAAGGGGCGTTGGCGCGCGCCGGGATAGGCCCGGGCCTGGTGCGGATGTCGGTGGGCATCGAAGACCCCGAGGACCTGTGGGAGGACGTGGAACAGGCATTGCGGTCTTCTTTTGGGTTGACAAAATAATCGGCTGATTCGTAGATTGGTTCACGCCAGAGAAACACTCCTCTATGTCAAGGGGGGCGCGTGATGCGCTACTTCGAGGACTTCCGGACCGGTGACGTCCACGAGCTGGGCACCGTCACCGTCACGGCGGAGGAGGTGCTGGAGTTCGGCAGGCGCTTCGACCCCCAGCCCTTCCACACCGACCCCGAGCTCGCCGCGCAGACCCCCTTCGGCGGCCTGATCGCCAGCGGCTGGCACAGCGCCTCGATGTTCATGCGCCGCTACGTCGACGGGCTGCTCGCCTACAGCGCCTGTACCGGATCCCCCGGCGTCGACGAGATCCGCTACCTGCGGCCCGTCCGCCCCGGGGACGTGCTCACGGCGCGCGTCGAGATCCTGGGCTCGCGCCCCTCGCCGTTCAACCCGCGCACCGGCGTCGTCCAGCCCAGGTGCACGCTGTCCGACGCCGCCGGGAACGTCGTCTTCAGCATGGTCCTGCACAGCATCTTCGAGCGGCGGCCGGCCGAGTGCGACGCACCGCACCCGGCCGCCGCGCAGGACCCGGTCGTCCGCGTGAGCTCCCCGGCCTGACCCCCCGCCCCTGCCCGCCGAACCGAAGGGAGCCTCCCGTGGAGGCCGTATCCCGCACCGCCCAGTGGACCGCCGCCGCGCGGGCCCTGGAAACCGAGCGCGAGGACCGGCTGTTCGCCGATCCGTACGCGCGCACCGTCGCCGACACCATCGGCTTCGACCTGCTCGAACGCTACGCCGGGGCCGGCACCGTGCCGTTCCTCGCCATCCGCACCACGTACCTGGACCGGGCCGTCGTCCGGGCCGTCGAGGACCACGGCATCCGCCAGGTCGTCTTCCTCGCCGCCGGCATGGACACCCGCTTCTACCGGCTCCCGTGGCCCGACGGCGTCACCGTCTGGGAACTCGACCGCCCCGCGCTGCTGGAGGCCAAGGCCGAGATGCTCGCCGGTGAACCGGCCCCGGCCGGACGCACCCGCGTCGCCGTCCCCGTCGACCTCACCCAGGACTGGACCGGCCCGCTGAAGGAAGCCGGCTGGCGCTCCGACGAGCCCGTGCTGTGGGTCGTCGAGGGCCTGCTCTTCTTCCTGCCCGAGCATGCCGTGCGGGGCCTCATCTCCACCCTCGCCGCGCACTCCGCGCCCGGATCGGTCCTGCTCGGCGACGTCATCAGCAAGGCCGCCCTGCAGAACCCGCTGTCCCGGCCCTTCCTCAACTGCCTGGAGGAGGACGGGAACCCCTGGCTGTTCGGCACGGAGACCCCCGAGGACCTGCTCGCCGAATGCGGCTGGGACGTGCGCGAGGTCCGCCAGCCCGGCGAGGAGGGCGCCGACTTCGGCCGCTGGCCCTACCCGGTGCCGGCCCGCAGCGTCCCGCGCGTCCCGCGCTCCTTCCTGTTCACCTGTGACCTCCCCACCACCGAGGTGAAGGCAGCATGACCGCCGTCCACGACTTCCACCAGCGCGTCATCAGCGACGCCGGCGCCGCCGTACGCGGCCTGACCGTCGCCCTCGGCGAGCGGCTCGGCCTGTACCGCGCGCTGGCCGAGGCCGGTCCGCTGACCCCCGCCGCGCTCGCCGCGCGCACCGGGATCGACGCGCGCTACGCCGAGGAGTGGCTGCACGCCCAGCTGAGCGCCGGGTACGTCGAACGCGACGCGGACGCCGGCACGTACACGCTGCCCGCCGACCACGTCCCCGTCCTCGCCGACCCCGACGCGGTCACCTTCGCCGCCGGGTTCTTCACCGCCCTGAAGGCCCTCTACGGCACCGAGGACCTGCTCGTCGACGCGTACCGCACCGGCGACGGCGTCGGCTGGGCGGAACACGACCCCGCCCTCGACACCGGCATGGGCAGCTTCTTCCAGCCCACCTACGAGCACCGCCTCGTCCCCGACTGGCTGCCCGCCCTGACCGGGGTCACCGGCAAGCTGGCCGCCGGCGGCACCGTCGCCGACGTCGGCTGCGGCGTCGGCCACACCACCCTGCTCATCGCGAAGGCCTTCCCGCAGGCGACCGTCCACGGCTTCGACTACTCCGAAGAGGCCGTCGCGCTGGCCCGCCGGCTCGCCGAGGAGGCCGGCCTCTCCGACCGCGTCGTCTTCGAGGTCGCCTCCGCCGACGACTACCCCGGCACCGGCTACGACCTGGTCACCTTCTTCAACGCCCTGCACGACATGGGCGACCCGGTCTCCGCCGCCCGGCACGTCCACAAGTCCCTGGACGCCGACGGCACCTGGATGCTGGTCGAGTCGAACGTCTCACCCGCCGACATCGACACCCAGACCCCGGCCGCCCGCATGTTCATGGCCCTCTCCGCCGTGATGTGCCTGCCCGTGGCCGTCGCCCAGCGCGGCCCCCACGCCCTCGGCAACCACTCCGGCGAGCAGGCCTTCCGCGCCATCGCCGAAGAGGCCGGCTTCACCCGCTGGCGCCGGGCCACCGAGACCCCGGTCAACGCCGTCTACGAAGTCCGGCCGTAGGCCACCCACCACCCCGAGGAGTCACCATGGGCGTCAGCGCCCCCCTCCCGGTCAGCGACCGGTTCCTTGAAGTCCTGGAGCGCCTCAGCTCCCGCTCCATCGAGGAGTACTACAACCCGTACCAGCAGTTCGACTGGCCCGAGAAGCTCGAAGAGGGCCGCATGTGGATGACCCCCGAGCTGCTCACCGTCTACGGCACCCCCTTCTACGAGGAGCTCGGCGAGGAAACGATCCAGCGCCTCTCCAAGTGGGAGAGCATCAACTTCTACAGCCTCAACGTGCACGGCATCCGCGAGCTGCTCATCGAGGTCGTCGGCCGCATCCACATGCCCGGCTTCGAGGTGCCCTCCGACTTCTTCCACCACTTCATCGGTGAGGAGAACGAGCACATGTGGTTCTTCGCCGAGTTCTGCCGCCGCTACGGCGACAAGATCTACGGCTCCACCGCCCTGCGCGCCGACTCCGCCTGGGAGCCGGAGGTGGAGAACTTCCTGGTCTTCGCCCGCATCCTGTTCTTCGAGGAGCTCGTCGACCACTACAACACGCGGATGGCGCGGGACGAGGACCTCTGCCACACCATCCGCGAGGTCAACCGCATCCACCACCAGGACGAGTCCCGGCACATCGCCTTCGGCCGCGAGCTGGTCTCCCTGCTCTTCGACCGGATGCGCGAGGCCGTCCCCGCCGCCCGGGTCGCCGAGGTCGAGGCGTACCTCAAGCGGTACGTGGTCTACAGCCTCAACTCCCTCTACAACCCGCACGTGTACCGCGACGCGGGCATCGCCGACCCGGTGGGCCTGCGCAACGCGCTGGTCGCCGACGAGCGCCGCCGCCCCTTCGAGCGCAAGACCATCCGCAAGCCGCTCGGCTTCTTCCTGAAGACCGGGATCTTCACGGACGACGTCCTGCCCGCCGTCTGAAAGGCCCGACCGCCGTCCGAGAGGTGACTTCCCCATGACCGTCCTCACGACCCCCCAAAGCACCCCAGACACCACGGGCCTGCCGTCGCTCGGCCCCGAGGGCACCGCCCTGCTGCGGCTCCTCGACGACACCTTCGAGAACTGGGGCGTAGGAGCGGGCGCCCGCTCGATGACCATGCCCCCGCTGCTGCCGGCCGCCGACCTGGCCCGGCTCGACTACTACGACAACTTCCCCCACCAGGCCGTCGTCGCCGCGCCGCTGAACCTGGACGTCCGGGAGACCAGCGAGTTCTGTACCGACACCGGCTGCTTCCCCTGTGACGCCCTCGAACCGGCCGCCCTCGGACTGCCGTCCGCGTCCTGTTACGCCGTCTACATCGACCACCAGGGCCGTCCCGCCGCCGACGACGAACTCGTCACCGTGGTCGGCTGGTGCTTCCGCAAGGAAACCCACTACGAGGGTCTGCGCCGCCAGCTCGGCTTCCGCATGCGGGAGATCGTGGCCATCGGCACCCGCGAACACGCCGAGGACCACCTCGCGTCCTTCACCCGGCGCATCGACGCCTTCGCCGAGGCCCTGGACCTGCCGCTGCGAAGGGAAGCCGCCTGCGACCCGTTCTTCGACAAGGGCAGCTCCAAG
This sequence comes from Streptomyces sp. NPDC048352, assembly GCF_040651895.1. Classification (NCBI taxonomy): domain Bacteria; kingdom Bacillati; phylum Actinomycetota; class Actinomycetes; order Kitasatosporales; family Streptomycetaceae; genus Streptomyces; species Streptomyces sp. NPDC048352. The sequence goes on along the minus strand of NZ_JBEZKZ010000103.1, from coordinate 1,481 downwards.
GCGGTCCTCCAGCGCCTGACCCCGGTCAAGCACGAGTTCCTGTACGAGGACCTCGCGATCGCCTCGGTCAACACCCACCGCAACTTCTTCGGCGACCGCTGCGAGATCCCCCTCGCCTCCGGTGGCGGCCCCGCCTTCACCAGCTGCGTCGCCTTCGGTCTCGAGCGCTGGCTGTCCGCGCTCACCCGGCGCCACGGCAGCTGGGGTGCGGCCACCGCGGCGGTCCTGCGCGCGAACGCGGCCGGGCCGGCGATCTGACGTGCCGGCCCGACCCGTCGCCGCCCCGCCGGCGGGCGGCCTGGGCTGGGCGAACCTCGGCATGGACATCGTGTCCGTCACCCGTGTCCGGCGGCTGCTCGCCCTCTACGGCGAGGACTTCTTCCAGCGCATGCTCACCCCCGGCGAACTCGCCGACTGCCGCACCACCGCCAAGCTCGACGTCCTCGGCCTGTGCGGGCGGATCGCCGCCAAGGAGGCGGCGTTCAAGACCCTGCGCGTCCGCACCGTGTTCCTGCCCTGGCGGGACATCATCGTGCGGCGCTCCGAAGGCGGCTGGCCGCTCGTGGAACTCCACCGGTCCGCCGCCGAGATGGCCGCACGCTCCGGCATCGCCGGGATCACGGTGACCATCAGCCACGACGTGGACTACGCGGTGGCGGTCGCCGCCCCCGTCCTGGACCCGCTCGCCGTCCCCGAGCCGCTCCCGGATCCGGTCCCGGAACCCGTCCCCGCGGCGCCCGCCCTTCCCCCCACCCCACCCGTACACAGCACTTCAAGGAGAAACACCATGTCCGAAGGTCTGCAGCTCGTGAAGAACTGGCTCCTCGCCCGCCACGAGGAGCTGGACGACATCGCCGGTGACCTCGACCTCATCGAGAACCGGCTGATCGACTCGCTGTCCTTCGTCGAGTTCGTCTTCCTCCTGGAGCAGCACAGCGGCCGCTCCATCCAGCTGGAGACGCTGGAGGTGGACGAGATCCGCACCCTCGACGCCATCCGCACCCACTTCTTCACGGCCAAGGTGGGCCAGGCATGAGCAAGCGGCTGTTCACCTCGGAATCGGTGACCGAGGGTCATCCCGACAAGATCGCCGACCGGATCAGCGACACGATCCTCGACGCGCTCCTGCGCGAGGACCCGACCTCCCGGGTCGCGGTCGAGACGCTCATCACCACCGGCCAGGTCCATGTCGCGGGCGAGGTCACCACCAAGGCCTACGCGCCGATCGCCGAACTCGTGAGGGGAGCGATCCTCGACATCGGCTACGACTCGTCCAAGAAGGGCTTCGACGGCGCCTCCTGCGGCGTGTCGGTGTCCATCGGCGCCCAGTCCCCGGACATCGCGCAGGGCGTGGACACCGCCTACGAGCAGCGCGTCGAGGGCGATGAGGACGAGCTCGACCGGCAGGGCGCGGGCGACCAGGGGCTGATGTTCGGCTACGCCTGTGACGAGACGCCCGAGCTGATGCCGCTGCCGATCCA
>NZ_JBEZKZ010000102.1:0-20317 GCF_040651895.1 Streptomyces sp. NPDC048352 | reverse complement strand
GTTCTGGATGCGCGGGTTGCTGCTGGTGAGCACCCCCGCGTGGTCGAGGTGCGGGATGAGTTCGGCGTAGCGGGGCCAGAGGCGGGAGTCGGCGGCGCGGCCCGGGCCCGACACGACCGGCGAGAGCTGGGTGGCCGCGTCGGCGAAGGCCGCGTTCGCCGGGGTGTGGCCGGCGGCCGCGGCGGCCCGTACGCCCGCCAGCAGCGCCGCCGTCACCGGGACCAGCGCGAGGCCGGCCAGCAGCCCCTCGGCCGGGACCAGTCCGTTCCACAGCCCGGAGCAGCGCAGGCACTCGCGGGCGTGCCGGGCTATTCGCTTGCGCCACAGTGCGGAGGGCCGCCCGTCCCAGGTGCCCGTCATCGCCCGCAGCCCCTCACAGACCGGCTGGGCGTCGAGCGCCCGCTCCACCACCCGGGCCGACTCCAGCTGCGCCTTCATCCGCTGCACCCGCACCGCCGTGTGCTGCGGGGTGAGCTCCAGCGCGGCGGCCACGTCGGCCCGGGTCAGCTCACCGGCGCACTCCAGCCACCACAGCGACAGCAGCGCCCGGTCGTCGGGCTCCAGCCAGCGCGTGGCCCGGGCGGTCTCGCGGCGCTGCCCGGACAGGTGCAGCCGTACGACGGTCAGGTCGGCGAAGTCGGCGCCCGGGTCGGCGACGTCGTGGGCGGCCTCCAGCCCGCTGTCGCCCGGACCGCCGCTGCGCGCCTGCCAGTGCGCCCGTACGCGGTTCATCGCGATGGCCACCAGCCAGGACCGGAAGCTCTCGTCCGCCCGCAGGCCGCCCAGCCCGTCGAGCGCCCGCAGCATGGTGTCCTGCACGACGTCGTCCACGTCGACGGACCCGTTCAGGGCCCGCCCGACGATGTTGTAGACGAGCGGCAGGTGGGCGCTGACGAGCTCGTCCTGCGCGCGGGGATCGCCCGCGCGGGCCGCTGCCACCAGCTCTGCCGTGTGCTGTGTACTCATGTGAAAGTCCCTGTCCGTACCGGCGGTCGATGTTGCCCGACAACTGGGAGACCGTCGAGCGGGGACCGGATAACGGTTATCCGGAAGAATTTTTTTCAGTCGAGGGCCACGACGGTGAGCCGGCCGCCGGGGTCGGTGACCTCGCCGACCTCGCCGAGCGCGAACCGCGTCCCGGCCGATGCCGACACACCGGGAGCCGCCGCTGCGGCTGCCTCGGACGGGGCTTCGCCGCCGGCGCAGGCGGTGAGCGGGGCGAGGGCGAGCAGGGTGCCGGTGGCGGCGGTGATGGCGGTGCGGTGTCGCATGGTCCCCCCGGGGTGCGCGTGGTGTCGCAGGCCAGCATGACGGATCGCCGCCGGGGCCGGTGCGGGGGTGACCCGGAGGCATGGGCTGTGTATGGTCTAGACCATCAAGTTCCTTGGGAGCGCGCCCCGTTCAGCGGGGCGGAACAGCCGGGAGGGTGCTGTGTCCTGCCATCCGTACGCGGTACTGGCCGCCCAGCGGCTGCTCCCGGTGCTGCGCAGCGCCGACGCCGGGCAGGCCGAGCGGGCCACCCGGGAGCTGCTCGGCGCCGGCTGCCGGGCCGTGGAGCTCACCACCTCCACCCCCGGCTGGGCCCGGGCGGTCGCCCGTGCCGCGGGGATGCGGGACGCGCGGGGGCGGCGCGCGGTCATCGGGGTGGGCACCGTCACCACCACCGCCCAGGCCGAGGACGCCCTCGACGCCGGAGCCGCCTTCCTCGTCTCCCCGTACCCCGCCCCCGAGGCCCGCGAAGCCGCCTCGCGGCGCGGGGTGCCGTTCCTGGAGGGCGGCTTCACCCCCGGCGAGATCGCCGCCGCCGTCCGGCGCGCCGGAGCGGCGAAGGTGTTCCCGGCCCACGTCGGCGGCCCGGACTTCATCCGCTCCCTGCGGGCCGTGCTCCCCGACGCCCTGCTGGTGCCGACCGGCGGGATCCGGCCCGGCGAGGTGCGCCGGTGGCTCGACGCGGGCGCGAGCGCCGTCGGCATCGGCAGCGGCCTGCCCGCCGAACCGGGGGAGCTGGCGGCACTGTTCGCGGAGCTGGCCGGCCCCTGCTGCGGGCAGGAGTGCTGACGATGGCCTCCCCGGGTTACGACGTCCTCGTCCTCGGCGAGGTCCTGGTCGAGATCCACGCGGGCACCGCCCTGCGCTCGGCCGCCGACGGCACCGCCGCCCGGATCTCCTACTCCGGCGACGCCCTCAACGCCGCCGCGGCGGCCGCCGCGGCCGGGGCCCGGACCGCCCTGCTCACCGTCGTCGGCGAGGACGAGCTGAGCGTCCCGCTGCTGCGCCGGGCCGCCGAGCTGGGCGTCGACGTCACCCATGTCCAGCGCTCCCCCCGGCCCAACGGGGCCTACCTGCTCTCGGCGGACCCCGACGGCGACCGGGAGTTCGTGTACTGGCGCACCCACAGCGCCGGCTCCACCCTCTCCCCGGCCCGCGTCGAGGCCTGGCTGCCGCTGCTGACGGGCTGCCGGGCGCTGATCACCAGCGGCATCACCGGCGCGCTCTCCCCGGGCAGCCGCGCGGCGGTGCTGGCCGCCGCCCGGGCCGTCCGGGCGGTGGGCGGGCACGTCACGTACGACCCCAACCACCGTCCCCGGCTGACCGGGCGTGCCGAGGCCCGGTCCCTGCTCGCGGAGATCGCCCCGCTGACCGGGCTGCTGAAGACCTCCTGCCCGGCCGACGCCCTCGCCCTGGTGGACACCGCCGACCCCGAGGCCGCCGCCGCCCGCTACCGGGCGCTGGGGGCAGGTGCGGTGGCCGTCACCGCGGGAGCGGGGCGGCTGCTGCTGGACGACGGCACCCGGGCGGCGTACCACCCCGTGCCCGCTGTCGCGGCGCCCGTCGACGCCACCGGTGCCGGGGACTGCTTCACCGGCACCACCACCGCCCGCCTCGCCCTGGGCGACCCTCTCGCCCTGGCGGTGGCCTACGGCGCGGCGGCGGCGTCCCTGTCGGTGACGGCCCGCGGCGGTACGGGCCGCGTGCCCTCCCTCACCGAGACGGCCGCGCTGGCCGCGCGGCTGCCGGCGCCCACTCCTCTTCCTCCCCTTCCTCCCACTCCTCCTCCGCCGGGGGCAGGTAGGGGACCGGCTCCGTGACCCAGCCGGCCGACAGGACGAGGCGGGAGGTGCGGTGCACGGCCAGGAAGCCGAAGGGGCGGTGGAAGGCCAGTGCCGCCCGGCGGACGCGGTAGGGGAAGCGGGGCGGGCTGCCCACCGAGAGGCCGATCGCCGTCACCGCGGCGGCTTCGAACCCCGTCGCGTGGAAGCGGGCGAGCGCCGACTGGCGCGCCGAGCCGACGGCCAGGGGCTCGGGGCTGATGCCGGGGAAATGGCCGGAGCCGTTGTCGCAGGCCGCGCCGAGGCCGAACAGCCGGGCGTGGTCCAGGAGATCGTGCTCGGTCCGTATCTCGAAGGCCGGTGTCTCCACGTCGAGCCGGGGCGCCGGCGACAGGGCGGGAACCATCGTGACGGACAGGCCCGGGCCGGGGTTCCCCAGGGGCAGGAGGCTCGCGCCGGTCGACGGGCGCGCCCGCGTGGCGGCCTCGATACCGGTGCCGAGCACCTCGCCGGGCGCGGCGTCGGGCTCGCCGAGGACGAGATGGACGTCCACCCCGGTGTCCCCCACGACCTCGAACAGCGTGACCGGACCGCCGGGGCCGTGTGCCACCCTGACCCGGTCCGGCAGGGAGGTGCTGCGGTACAGCATCAGCAGGGACCGGCCCGCCCAGGGCCCGTCGTCCACCTCACGGGCCGTCTGCCCGAACGGCCGCAGCCACTTCAGCCGCAGCGCGAGCGCCGAAGCCAGCACCAGTCTCGCCGCGTCCGGGCCCTCCGGCAGGGCGGCCGGCATGCGCTCGACGAGGCCGCCGGTCCCCTCGGCGGCCCACGCGTCCAGCATCGTGCGGTCGCGGTCCCGGTCGCCGGTCAGCGTGCCCAGGGTGTCCGGAGCGACCCCGTCCGTCCAGGCACGCTCCAGCGGCAAGTCCGCCGCGGCCCACAGACCGGTCGCCGCCCGCAGGCCCCGTACGCCGGCCAGTGCGGCGAGCAGGTCCCGCGCGGCCCGCGGCGCTTCCCCCGCGGGTACGCCGAGCGCCTCCGCCAGCTCCGCCCGGGCCGGGCCGGCCGCACCGCCCGCCAGGAAGGCGAGCAACGGCCAGACCCCGGCCGCGGTGAAGACCGTGCCCCCGTCCCCGTCCCCGTCCCCGTCGCAGGCCGCGGCGGCCCAGCGCGCCGTGAGCCGGTTGACCGCCCGTACCGTCGAGTTCCCCATGCCCGGCAGGGTACGTGGAGGGGCGCCGCCGGGCCGGCCGGATTCCCCGGCCCGGCGGCGCCGGATCAGCGGCCGCGCAGGCCCTGGTCGACGGCCGCGGCCGGCCCGCCGTCGGGGGTGTCGGCGTCCAGGGACCAGAACATGGCCCCGCCCAGGGCGTGTTGGCGGACGTACCGGGCCTTCGTCCGCAGCACCTGCGGGTCGTCGTACGTCCACGGGGTCGTGCCGTCGAAGAGCCAGGCGTGGCCCGCGCGCGGATCGCGGTGCACCTGGAAGGTGCCGGAGGCGGCCAGTTGCCTCAGCTCCTCGTCGAGCTGCGTGCGGAACTCGTGCACCAGCTCCAAGGGGGTGTCCGCAACGGGCGCGCCCCGCCGGCCCGCCCGTCCGAAAAACCTCCTTCACGACGCTGGGCACCTCCACGCCCCCTCGCTACCCTCCGCGCATGATTCCCACGGTGGTCTGGGGCACCGGCAACGTCGGCCGCGCGGCGATCCGCGCCGTCGACGCCCACCCGGCGCTCGAACTCACGGCAGTCATCGTCCACGACCCCGCCAAGGTCGGCCGCGACGCCGGCGAACTCGCCGGACTCGGCCACCGGTTGGGGGTGGCGGCCACCGATGACGCCGAAGCGGTGCTCGCCGCCCGCCCGGCCGGCCTCGTCTACGCCGCCTCCGGCGACGTCCGCCCCGACGACGCGCTCGCCGACATCACCCGTGCCGTCGCGGCCGGGGCGGCCGTCGTCAGCCCCGCCCTCTACCCCCTCTACGACCACCGCAGCGCCCCGCCGGAGTTCCGGGACCCGGTGCTGGCCGCCATCGCCGAGGGCGGCGGCTCGTTCTTCGGCTCCGGCGTCGACCCCGGCTGGGGCAACGACGTGCTCCCGTTGCTGCTGAGCGGGCTCGGCACCACCGTGGACGCGATCCGCTGTCAGGAGATCTTCGACTACTCCACGTACGACCAGCCGGACTCCGTACGCCACCTCGTCGGCATGGGACACCCCATGGATTACGAGCCGATGATGCTCATGCCCTCGGTCCCCACCGTGGTCTGGGGCGGCCAGATCCGGATGATGGCCCGCGCCCTCGGCGTCGAGCTCGACGACATCCGCGAGACCTCGCAGCGTCGCGCCCTGGACACCACGGTGTCCACCCCCTCGATGGGCGAGTTCGCGGCCGGGACCCAGGGCGCCATCCGCTTCGAGGTCCAGGGCATCGTCGCGGGCGAGCCCCGCATCGTCATCGAACACGTCACCCGCATCCACGCCTCCTGCGCCCCCGACTGGCCCTCCCCGCCCGACGGCGGGGCCGGAGCCCACCGGGTGGTCATCGAGGGCCGCCCGCGCATCGAGGTGACCGTCGAGGCCACCGACGAGGGCGGGAACCGCTCGGCCGGCGGGAACGCCACCGCCGTCGGACGGCTGGTGGGGGCCATCGACTGGCTCGTGGCCGCCGGACCCGGACTCTACGACGCCCTCGACATCCCGCTGCGGCCCGCAGTCGGCAAACTCGGAAGGAAACAGCCATGAGGATCGACGTCCCCGAGGGGCAGCACCCGATCGAGTACGTGTGGGGGGACATGGTCCCCGGCATCGGCATGGCCGCGGCCAACTTCTCCCTGTCGGTGTACGCCCACACCACCCTCGGCCTGCGTGAGTTCGAGGCCGCGCGGCTGCGCATCGCACAGATCAACGGGTGCGTCTTCTGCCTCGACTGGCGCACGGACCGGGACGGGGAGAAGGTCGAGGAGGAGTTCGCCGACGCCGTGACCGCGTGGCGCACGACCGACGCCTTCGACGACCGCACCCGGCTCGCCGCCGAATACGCCGAGCGCTACGCCCTGGACCACCACAACCTCGACGAGGAGTTCTGGGAGCGGATGACCGCGCACTACAGCCAGTTGGAGATCGTCGAGCTGAGCATGAGCATCGGCTCCTGGCTCGCCTTCGGCCGGCTCAACCACGTCCTGGGCCTCGACAGCGTCTGTGTGCTGCCGGCCGGCTGAACCACCGCACCGGGGCCGCCGCACGGGCCCGGGGCCGCCCGGTGGAACCGGACGGCCCCGGGGACCGGCCCCCTCAGAGGTCGGTGGCGATGATCTTCTCGATGTTCCGTTCCGCGAGCGCCGTGATCGTCACGAACGGGTTGACGCTGGTGTTGCCGGGGATCAGCGCTCCGTCGATGACGTACAGGCCCGGGTGGCCGTGCAGCCGGCCGTAGTTGTCGGTGGCCTTGTCCAGCACCGCGCCGCCCAGCGGGTGGTACGTGAGGTGGTCGCCCCAGATCTTGCTGGTCCCGAAGAGGTCCGTGCGGTAGATCGTCCCCTCCCTGGCGTTGATCTTGTCGAAGATGGTCTTCGCCATGTCGATGGACGGCTGCTTCCACGCCGTCTGCCAGTTCAGCTCGACCCTGCCCGCCGCCGCGTTCCAGGAGAACTGCGCCCGGTTCGGGTTCTTGGTGATGGAGAGGTAGAAGGACGCGTACGTCTCGATCCCCGTCGGCAGCGGGGCCACCTCGGCGAAGGCGCCGCCCGCGTCCCAGTTGTCGATGCCGCCGCAGGGGATGGAGGCCTGCACCTTGCCGGTGGGGTCCCACATGTGGTTCGCGCGGCCGCACATGACGTTGCCGTTGTCGCCCCAGCCCTTGCCCACCTCGTCGTTGAGGCGCGGCAGGGCGCCCGTGGCCTTCAGCCGGACCAGCAGCTTGCTGGTCCCGACGCTGCCGGCCGCGAAGAACACCCGGTCCGCGGTGACGGTCTTGGTGGCGGTGATCGCGCCGCCGGTGTCGAGCTGCTCCATGACGACCGTGTAGCCGCCACCGTCCGAGGGGGAGACGGTGGTGACCCGGTGCAGCGGGGAGATGCTCACCTTGCCGGTCGCCCGGGCGGCGGCCAGGTAGGTCTTCTGGAGGGACTTCTTCCCGGCGTTGTTGCCGTACAGGATCTCGCCGTCGACCGCGGACTTGGGGACGGTCCCGGCCACCTCCTGCTTCATGTAGTCCCAGTCGTAGACGTCGGGCACGAAGACGAACGGGAAGCCGGAGCGCTGGGCGTGCTTGCGGCCGACGCGGGCGAACTGGTAGCAGTCCACCGTCTCGAACCAGTCGGGGTCGATGAGGCCGACCCCGAGCCCGGCGTTGGCCCGGGGGTAGTACGTGCGGTACATCTCCTCGGCGTCCACCGAGGGGAGGATGGCGGCGAAGTTCTGCCGCTTGGGGGTGACGGCCATGCCGCCGTTGACGAGCGAGCCGCCGCCGACGCCGCGGCCCTGGTAGACGATGATCCCGCCCATCTCCTCGGCATCGAGGATGCCCGTGTACCGGGGGACGTCCTTGTCGATGGGGAAGCCGAGGAAGTTGCTGAGCGGCGCCTTCGTCCTGGTGCGCAGCCAGTACGAGCGGTAGTCGGGCTTGGTGGTGTTGGCGAAGATCTTGCCGTCGCTGCCGGGGGTGTCCCAGGCCATGCCCATCTCGACCATGTGCACGGGGACACCGGCCTGGGCGAGCCGCAGCGCTGCCACGGAGCCGCCGTAGCCGGTGCCGATCACGAGTACGGGGACGCGGGCCCCGGATTCGAGGGGCGCGTTCGGGACCGCGGAGGCGGCGGTGGCGGAATCCGCGTGGGCCGGCGTGGCGTTGACCGCGAGCGCCACCGCTCCGAGAATAGAACCTGTTCCAGCGATGAATCCGCGTCGGGAAACACCCCTGGACACCTTGCTGTGCAGGCCTTTGTCACTCATGTGACGTTCCTCACTCTCGACGGAGTGGGAACAAGTTCTACTGGCGAACGCCGACTAAGTCACTACACGCGTCAAGGGAACTTCCGGCTGATTCCGCCCTCAGGGCAGGCTCCACTGGCCGACGTCGTCACCGCGGCCGGTGTCGAGCGCGAACTGCACGGCGGCGAGGCCCGCGCCCTCCGGAAGCCGGAAGGTGACGAACCCGGACGCCGAGTCCCCGGGGGCCAGGGTGAGCGTGCCGGGCAGGCTGGGCCCGGCGCCGGTGGCGGTGTCCAGCCCGGTGAACCGCTGCCCCGCGGTGTCGAGGAGGTGCGCGGCCGGAGCCGGGGAGTCCCGGTACGCCACCGTCCCGGTATTCTCCAGGCGCAGCTCCACGGCCACCAGGCGGTCCGCGTCCGCGGTGCCGGCGGGGTCGACGACCCGGGTCAGGGTGACGTCGAGCCGCTCCCCGGGCCGGTCCCCGTCGAGGGAGACGGTCTCGCCGGAGCCGTCGGGGCCGGCGCCGGCCAGCAGCAGGATGACGAGGGGCCCCACCAGGCGCCCCGCACGACGGCGACGCACGGCTCCTCCTCCCGCAACGGCTGCCGGCCCCCCTCCCCGCCCACGATCCTCCGCACCCCCGCCGACCGCCACCGCCGCCTGCACCGCCCACCCATCTGGAGGTGGGTTATTGATTGGATCTCCGCGCCGCTTCATGGCAAGGTGGGTCCCGCCGAAGGGGTATAGCTCAGCTGGTCAGAGCGCTGGTCTCCAAAACCAGATGTCGTAGGTTCGAATCCTGCTACCCCTGCCAAACCCGAGCAGACCGCTCGTGCGGAACGGACCCCGGGAGACCCCTCCCGGGGTCCGTTCCGTCTTCTCCCGGGGAACCGAAGGGGGTCGTGGCGGATGAGGATTCTGCTCTTTCCCGATGAGGGGCTGGACGTCTCCGGCGGTGCGCCGGAACTCGTCGCCCTGGCCCGCGCCCTCGTCGCGGGGAAGGGCAGCATGGAAACCACCGCCTCGGCCGAACCGAGTTTCGGGGGCACTGAACTGGCGTTGGTCGAGGTGGCGAGCACCAGCGGCCCGGGTGTCCACATGCGAGTCGACCCGGAGCGCGGCGCCCTGCTCATCGAGGGTGACCGACCGGCCTTGACGGCCCTCGCCGGCGAACTCCAGTCGATCGCGGAGATGGACGACGGCGGGCACCAGCACATCGAGTACTTCCCGGATCACCACTACCTTGCCGCAGGCTCACTGGCCATGGTGGTGAACAGTCCTCATGGCGGCATGCCGACGCGATGAAGGCTGACGGCAGCGGCCGGCCGGGGTTCGTAACAGGTGCCGTGACGGAGCACCGCGAAGGTGTGCCGCTCCGGTGCGCACTTCTCCACGGGAGCCGGTTGCGCCGGACGGCGCCCCTAGGTTCGGCGGGTGGTGGGGAAGCGGCGCCTTCTGGGGGGCCGCGACGTCGTGTCGGCTTGTCGGACGGCTGTCAGGGCTGTGGCCAGGTGGGCGCGGCTCTGGAGGGTGTGGGGGTGATCGGGGCCGAGGATGCCTTCGCGGGCGGCGAGGACCTGCCGGTGGAGTTCGGCGGCCTCGTGGGGGTGCCCGAGGTGCTCCAGCGCGAGGCCGAGGTTGCTGCGGCAGGTCAGGGTGCTGGGATGCGCCGCCCCGAGGGTGCGTTCATAGGCGCCGAGTACCTGGCGGTGGAGGTCGGCCGCGTCCTGGTGGCGGCCGATGTGGTCGAGCGCGAGCCCGAGGTTGTCGCGGCTGTGCAGCGTGTCGGGGTGATCGGGTCCGAGGAGCTGCTCGTACGTGCCGTGGACTTGGCGGTGGAGATCGGCCGCTTCCCGGTGCCGGCCGAGGTGGTCGAGCGTGAGCGCGAGGTTGTTGCGGCTGTTCAGGCTGTCAGGGTGATCGGCTCCGAGGGCGCGTTCGTACCCGGAGAGGGCCTCCCGGTGGAAGCCGGCTGCTTCGCGGTGCCGGCCGAGGTAGCCGAGGGCGAGGCCGAGGTTGTTGCGGCTGTGCAGGGTGTGTACGTGGTCGGGGCCGAGGACGCGTTCGCGGGTGGCGAGGACGTGCCGGTGGTGGTCGGCCGCCTCCTGGTGCCGGCCGAGGTGGTCCAGGGCGTTGGCGAGGTTGCTGCGGCTGAGCAGGGTGTCGGGGTGGTCGGCGCCGAGGATGCGTTCGCGTGCCGTGAGGACCTGCTGGTGCAGGTCGGCTGCCTCCTGGTGGCGGCCGAAGAGGTCGAGCGCGTTGGCGAGGTCGTTCCGGCTGTCCAGGGTGTCGGGATGGTCGGGGCCCGAGGAGCGGGCGGTGATCCGGTGTGCCGCCTGGCGTAGCTGTAGCGCGGTGCCGTAGGCGCCTCCCTCGGTGAGGGATCGGCCAATGTGGTCGGCGGCGTCGGCGAGGTCGCGGTGGTGCTCCTCGGCGGGGTGCGCGGTGGCGGCGAGGAGGTGAGGGGCGAGGAGGCGGGCCCTGTCCCAGTCGGCGCTGCGGGCCTCCGTCACCCCGCGGGCCGCCTCGATCAGGCGGCTGACGAGGGCGCGCTGGTAGCGGTACGGGTCGGTGGATTCGGCGGTGTGGGCGTGGGCGGTGATCTCGCGCACCACGGGGTGCAGGACGACCAGCCCGAGGGCGGGGTGCCCGTCATGGTGTGCGGGCGTGTCGAGGAGTCCGTAGGTGTGCAGGCCGTTGAGCGCGGCTTCCACCTCGGTCACGCCGGTCTGGCGCCCGGTGGCTCCGGTCACCAGTTCCGGGGTGAGGAGGGAGACAGGGACGGGCGCCGCCGCCAGCAGGGACAGCAGTCGCAGCACCGGCCGTGCCAGCGGGTGGCCGTCGGCGGCGAGTTGGTCCAGGGACAGCTCCCACGTGTGCCGTACGAGGGTCCGTCCCACGTCCGGGTCGCCCGCCCGGGGATGCGGTGCGCCGAGCAGGGTCCCCAGCTGGGTGTCGAGAGCGGCGGCGTAAGCGGTGAACGTGTGATGGCGGCTGCCGGTGGCGGCCAGGTAACGGCCCACGGCATGGAGGGCCAGTGGCAGGCCGCCCAGCCGGTCCGCGAGTGCCCGCGCCTCTTCGGGGGTCCCCGCGTGCGGCGCCGCGTCGCACAGGACCTGGCCGCCGGCCGCGGGCTCCAGCGGGGCGACGCGGTGGACGATGGCCCTCGGGCCCCACACCACGGGGTCGGTGTTGCGGCTGGTGACCAGGAGCAGGCCCCGGCCGCCGGGCCGGATCCACCCCCGGTAGGACGCCACCGCCTCGCCGTCGGGACCGACGGCCTGCGGGGTGTCCACGTTGTCGATGACCAGGAGCCACGCGGCGGTCCGCTCCAGCTGCTCCCACACCACGTCCGGCAGCCCGGCCCGCCCCGCCCGGGCCTCCTCGAGGCGGGTCTCGGGAAGGCCGCACGCCAGCGCGGCCCGGGTCATCTGCTCGGCCAGCTCCTCCGTGCCGCGCCAGCGGATCCAGAACACGCTCCGGCCTTCCGCCCGGGCGACACCGGCCAGAGCGGAGGCCAGCGTGGTCTTGCCGATCCCGCCCACCCCGCCCACGACGGCGTACCTCCCCTCCGGCCGGGCCAGCAGCGCGCGCAGGGAGTCGAGTTCGCCGTCACGGCCGCGGACCGGGCCCGCGCTCTCAGGTGCGCGCAAGGACGCCATGCCGGCGACCGGGGCCCGCCCCGCGGGCACCGGCCTCGCCTGCCCACGGCTCATCGGGGACCCGGTGGCGTCCAGCCGGCGGCTGACCAGCCCCAACCCCATGGCGCCTACGGCCAGCACACCGAAGACCGACCACACCACCCACGGACGGGAGGCCCAGTCCGGCACGGCGCTCGCGGCGTAGTTCGTCACCACCCCCAGCGCACACGTCGCCGCCGCCGCGGACCCACTGACGACCGAACCCGTCCGCGCACGCCCGCCACCACTCACGCCGACCCCCAGCCCTGACGCTGCCGTCCGCTCCAGCATGCGCCACGCCGCCGCGCACCGTCCCCGAAACGGCGACAGAGCAGGTGGTCAGGGGAGGTCAGGGGCAGGTTTCGTCGGTCTTGGCGACGGTGAATGCGACGGGACGGCCGTTCCGCGCGGTTCCGGGCTTCGGGTCCTGCGAGCAGACCTTCCAGTTGGACTCCTGGAGGACCATACGGCTCTGCACCGCGTCCTTCACGGTGATCGACACGTTGCCCGGGAGTGCGGCGCGGACGGCCTTCATGCCTTGGCCCACGAAGTCCGGCATGGTGGCGCCGGCGGGCCCGGGGGCGGGAGCGTCCACGGCGGGGCAGGTCTCCTCGAGCTTGACGGCGCCGAAGTCGACGGTGGTGCCGGTGTCGGCGCTCGCGCCGCCGGGTGGGGTCTGGGAGCAGACCTTCCAGTTCCGGTCGAGTGCCTGGAGCCGGTCGCGACCGAGCGCGTCGTGGGACGTGAGTACGTGGAAGCCCGCGGCCTGCGCCTCGTCCTGCGCGGTCTGGAGGCCCTTGCCGACGAGGTCCGGCAGCGTGGCCGTCTTTTTCGCCGAGGACGGGGGAGCGGAGGACGAGGCGGCGCTCGGGGCGGCCCCGCCGGGCGCCGCGGGCTTGTTGCCGCTGCCGCCGGCCCCGGGGTCGCACGCGGTGAGGGAGAGGGCGGTCGCGGCGGTGAGCAGGGCGATCGTGTGGTGTGTGCGCATCGCGCCATGTTCGCCGGGGCCGGGTGGCTGTATGGCGACTGTGACCGGTTTGTGATCCTGCGGCGGGAACTACCCTCGCTGGCATGGTCGAACACGACGCCTTCAGAGCCACACGCGAGGCCTATGACGCCCTCGCCCCCACCTACGCGCAGCTGTTCCGCGGCGAGCTGCGCGACAGGCCCCTGGACCGCGCGATCCTGGCTGCCTTCGCCGAGGTGGTCGGTGAGGGCGGCGGCGGTCAGGTGGCGGACCTGGGGTGCGGGCCCGGCCATGTCACCGCCCATCTCGCCGGGTTGGGCCTGGCGGTGTTCGGTGTCGACGCCTCTCCCGCGATGGTCGGGCTGGCCCGGGAGGCCCATCCGGATCTGCGGTTCGAGGTGGGCTCGATGGCCGCGCTGGACATCGCCGACGGCGTCCTGGGCGGAGTGCTCTCCCGTTGGTCCGTCATCCACACTCCGCCACCGGAACTCCCCGCCGTGCTGGCGGAGTTCCACCGCGTACTGGCGCCCGGCGGCCATCTCCTGATCGGTTTCTGGGCCAACGACGATCCGTCCCACCCGGCTCAGGTCTTCGACCACGCGGTCGCGCCGGCCTATCGGTGGTCGCCCGACCGCCTCGCCGCGCTGCTGCGTGCGTCGGGGCTGGCCGAGGCGGCCCGGATGGTCCGTGAGCCGCGGCCCACCGACCGGCGGCAGTTCCAGGAGGTTCACCTGCTCGCCCGCAAAGCCTGCGAGGGGGCCGTCTGACTGAGCGCGGGCCCGGCGGGAAAGGGTCCCGCGCCGGCGGGAAAGGGTCCCCGGCCGCACAAGCGCCGGGGGCCCCTTCCGAGTCGGCTAGCCGCCGTACGGGCGGGTGATGATCTCCATCGCGTGCCCGGCGGGATCCAGGAAGTAGACCCCGCGGCCCCCGTCGTTGTGGTTGATCTCGCCCGGGTGCTTCTGGTGCGGGTCGGCGAAGAACTCGACCCCCGACGCCCGGATCTTCTCGAAGGCGGAGTCGAACTCCTCCTCCGAGATCAGGAACGCGTAGTGCTGCGGCGTGATGGACTCCGCCGGGATGGTCGCGAAGTCCAGGGTCACGCCGTTACCGGTGGACACGGGAACGAACGGGCCCCATTCGGGACCGACCTCGAGACCGAGGATGTCCGCCAGGAAAGCGGCGGACTCCTTGTTGTCAAGGGAGTGGACGATGGTGTGGTTCAGCTGAACGGACATGTGTGAATGCCTCCGCAAGGCACGTCACGGGCACCTCCATGCCTCACCCGGTCGGTGACCGGCACGCGATGCCGTCACCTTGATCCTAAACAGCCCCTCCACGCCCGGTCCACCCCTTTTGCGACGCGTCCCGGCCGGATCCGGCCCCGCGCGGCCACCGCCCGAACGCCCGTAACGGCCGTACGGGGCCGGACGGTTCCCACCGGCCGGCCCCGCGGGCGCTTCCGCCCGGACCCCTCCGCCTCAGGAGGTGACGTCCTTGCGGGCGAACCCCCGGAACGCGAGCGCGACCAGCACGACGGCGTACGAGAACGACACCGCCGCGCCCTTGACCATCCCGCCCCCCTCCAGCTGCGGCTGCAGGGCGTCCGCCCAGGCGAACTGCCAGTGCGCGGGCAGGAACTCGCGCCACGACCCGAGGGCCGTCACCGCGTCGAGGACGTTGCCCACGATCGTCAGCCCGACCGCCCCGCCCACCGCGCCGAGCGGCGCGTCCGTCCGCGTCGAGAGCCAGAACGCCAGCCCGGCCGTGACCAGTTGCGACACGAACACGAAGGCGACCGCCAGCGCGAGCCTCGGCACCGCGTCCCCGGCGGGCAGCGCCCCGCCCGTCGGGAGCCTGAGCGGCCCCCATCCGTACGCGGCCGTCCCCGCCGCCAGCGCCACCACCGGCAGCAGCACGATCGCCGCCAGGCTGAACCCGAGGGCCACCACCAGCTTGCTCCACAGCAGCCGTGCCCGGGGCACGGGCGAGGCCAGCAGGTAGCGCAGCGAGGACCAGCTCGCCTCCGAGGCCACCGTGTCCCCGCAGAACAGCGCCACCGGGACCACCAGCAGGAAGCCCGCCGACACGAACAGGCAGGTGACGGCGAAGTTCGCGCCGGACGCCGTGGCCGTGTCGATCAGGCTGACCCGGCCGTCCCCGCCGCCGCGCCCCTCCTGGGGGCCGCCGCCCACCGCGAACGCGATGATCATGACGAACGGCAGCGCGGCCAGCACCCCGCCCATCACCAGCGTCCGCCGCCTGCGCCATTGCCGCAGCGCCTCCACGCGCAGCGGCAGCGTCCGGGCCGCCCGGTAGCCGGGCGCCGTCTCCCCGGCGGGCGCCGGCCGGGGCCCGCGGGTCTCCTCGACGGCACTCATGCCGCACCTCCGATCAGGGTGAGGAAGGCGTCCTCGAGCCGCCGGTGCGGCCCCACCGCCGCCACCGGCAGTTCCAGCCGTACCAGTTCGCCGATCAGCGCGGCGGGCGTCGCGCCGTCGAGCCGTACGAGCAGCCCCTCCTCGGCGCGCACCGCGGAGGCCACCCCCTCCAGCGCGGCGACCTTGCCCACGGTCGCCTCGTCCGCGGGCTGCTCCAGCGTCACCAGCAGGGTGTCCCCGCCACCGGTGATCTCGGCGACCTCGCCCGCCCGCACGAGCCGCCCGCGGTCCATGACCACCAGGTGGGTGCAGGACTGCTCCACCTCGGACAGCAGGTGGCTGGAGACGATGACCGTCCGCCCGCCGGCGGCGTAGCGGATCATCACGTCCCGCATCTCCCGGATCTGCGGCGGGTCCAGCCCGTTGGTCGGCTCGTCCAGGATGAGCAGGTCGGGCATTCCCAGCATGGCCTGGGCGATCGCGAGCCGCTGGCGCATGCCCTGGGAGTAGGTGCGCACCGCCCGCTCCAGGGCGTCCCCGAGCCCGGCGATCTTCAGGGCCTCCGCCAGGTGCGCGTCCTCGGCGGGACGGCCCGTGGCCTGCCAGTACAGCTCAAGGTTGGCCCGGCCCGTCAGGTGCGGCAGGAAGCCGGCGCCCTCCACGAACGCCCCGACCCGCGAGAGCACCGGTGCCCCGGGCCGGATCGGGTGCCCGAACACCCGGATCTCCCCGGCGTCCGGCGTGATCAGGCCCATCAGCATCCGCAGGGTGGTGGTCTTCCCGGCCCCGTTGGGTCCCAGCAGACCCAGCACCTGGCCCTTCTCCACCCGGAAGGACAGGTCCCGCACGGCATAGCGGTCCCGGGCCCCCGCGTAGCGCTTCGTCAGCCCGGTGATGTCCAGGGGTACGCCGGCCAGTGCGGGTTCGGGCTGCGCTTCGCGCGCCCGCGTCCCGGCGCGGCCCCCGCCGGTCCTCCGGATCCCGAGCAACCCCGCGGCCAGCGCCACCGCGCCCAGCGGCAGCCCCCAGGTCCAGGCGGGCAGGCCGGACGCGGCCGTCCGCACCCCCTCCGCGACGGGCACGCGCAGCGGCCCCTCCGCGGAGACGGTGTACGCGGCGGGCGCGGCCGGAGAGGCGTAGCCGAGGTCGGTGGCCGCGACCACCAGCCGCAGCCGGTGCCCGGCCTGGACGGCGTGGTCGACCGCCGGGAGCCGCAGCCCGACGCTGCGGCCCTGCCCGGCGTCCTCCACCCGTACGGGCGCGACCAGCTGACCGGGCAGCACCTGCTGCCGCCCGTCGGGCCCCACGTCGTACACCTTCGCGAACAGCACGGCCGCGCCGTCGGCGGCCGTCGACCTCACCTTCAGGGTGACGGTCGGCGTCCCGGTGACCCGTACCGCCTCGGCCAGCGGCTGCGACTCGAAGCGGGCGTTCTGCCCGGGGAAGTCCAGCGCGAACCCGGCCCCGAGGGAGGCGAGCTGCCCGCCGATCCCCGGCAGCGAGGACAGGGCGGGCGGCGCCCCGCCCGCCGGGTTGGCGAAGGTCTGCTCCCGCCCCGACAGGGCGACGGCGCGCGGAGCCGGGGCCAGCCCCGGGTAGCGGTCGGAGGACGCGCCGCGCAGGGTGAGCCGGCCGTCGGTGGAGTCGATGCCGCCCGAACGCGAGACGCGGAACGCGGGGCCGGTGTCCGCCGCCTCCTCGCCCTTCAGGTAGCGGTCGAACCAGGCGGCCACGCGGGCCTCGATCCGTCCGGCCTCGCGCATGCCGCCGTCGTGGCCGCCGGTCGCCCAGTCCACGGCGACGGGGGCACCGTTCGCGGCGATGGCCCTGGCCATGGCGTCGGCCTGGTCCAGCGGGAAGAGGGAGTCGTCCTGCCCCTGCACGATCAGCGCCGGCACCTTGATCCGGTCGCCCACGGCCGAGGGGCTGCGCCGCTCCAGCAGCTCGCGCGCCTCCGCGTCGGGCTTCCCCGCCACCGCGACCCGCTCGTACATGGCGCACAGCGCCGGCTCGAACCGGCCGCAGCCGGGCGTGGCCGCCGCGCCGCCACCGGGCGTGCCCGCCGCGCCGCCGCCGGGGGCCGGCCGCGCCTGCTGGAGGCCGTCCGCCGCGCCGGTGGTGAAGAAGATCCCGGCCCACAGCTTCTTGAACACGCCCTGCGGGAAGAGGGCGTCCGCGAGGTTCCAGTAGGTGATCTGCGGGGCGACCGCGTCCACGCGCCGGTCGTGGCCGGCGGCCAGCAGGGCGACGGCCCCGCCGTAGGAGGCCCCGGCGACGCCCACGCGCGGATCGCCGTCCGCGTCGAGCCGCACCTCGGGCCGGCCGGCCAGCGCGTCGATGAGGGCGGAGACGTCCTTGACCTCGTGTTCGGGGTCGTTCAGCCCGATCTTCCCGCCGGAGCGGCCGAAGCCGCGCGCCGACCAGGTCATGACGGCGTAGCCGTCCCGGGCGAGGCGCTCGGCCTGGGCGCGGACGTCGTCCTTGCTGCCGCCGAAGCCGTGGCCGAGGAGCACGGCGGGACGTCTGCGCGCAGGGTCCCCGGCGGTGAAGAAGGAGGTGTCGATCCCGGCACCGGGCGCGCCCGGTGCCGGCGCGTCCAGGCCCGGCACGGTCACGAACCGGTCCTCGCGGCGCACGGCCGGCTCCTCCCCGGACGCGGCGGCCGTCCAGGTGCCGGCGCCCGCCAGCACCGCGAGGGCGGCGGCACCGGCCAGCAGGCGGTCGCGGGGCCGCCGGGGCAGTCGTAGCTTCATATGGGCACCCTAAAGCCCGTGATCGCCTCCTCCGAGCTCCCCCGGGGGGAGCCCCCGCCCCTTCTGGGGGACTACCCGCGCCGGCCCGCGTACCGCACCCGCAGTAGGCCGCCCCGACCTGCGCGGGGAGCGCGCGGACGGCAGGATGGACGGCATGCTGCTGGCAGAGGTCGCGCGCGTGTCCCGGGAGGTCGCAGCGACCTCCGCCCGGTCCAGGAAGACGGCCCTGCTCGCGGAGCTCTTCGCGGCCGCCCCTGCCGAGGAGGCCGGCCTGGTCATCGCCTACCTCTCCGGGCGGCTCCCGCAGGGCCGCCCCGGCATCGGCTGGCGCACCCTGGCCCAGGAGGTTGCCCCCGCCGAGGAGCCGACGCTGACCGTGGCGGCCGTCGACGCCGCCGTCGGTGAGCTGGCCGCCGTCGCCGGAGCCGGGGCGCAGGCCGAGCGCCGCCGGATCGTCGCCGCTCTGCTGGGCGCCGCCACCGAGGCCGAACAGCGGTTCCTGCGCAGCCTGCTGTCCGGGGAGGTGCGCCAGGGCGCGCTGGACGCGGTCGCGCTGGAAGGGGTGGCCGCGGCCGCCGGGGTGCCGGCCGCGGAGCTGCGCCGGGCCGTGATGCTGGACGGCTCGCTGCCCCGGGTGGCGGTGGCGGTGCTGGCCGAGGGCGCCCCGGCGCTGCGCGCGGTGACCCTGCGCATCGGGCAGCCCGTACAGCCCATGCTGGCCGGGTCCGCGCGGTCCCTGGCCGACGCCTTGGCGGCGCTGGCCCCCTGCGCGGTGGAGGAGAAGCTCGACGGCATCCGCGTCCAGGTGCACCGCGACGGGGACGACGTCCGGATCCACACCCGCTCCCTCGACGAGATCACCGGCCGGCTGCCGGAGGTGGCCGAACTGGTCCGGAGCCTGCCCGGGGAGCGGTTCGTCCTCGACGGGGAGGTCATCGGGCACGGGCCCGGCGGGCGCCCGGTGCCCTTCCAGGAGGTCGCGAGCCGGGTCGGCTCCCGCATCGACGTGGCGGCGGCCCGCGAGACCCTCCCGGTGTCGGCGTACTTCTTCGACGTGCTGGCCCTGGGCGACGACGTCCTGCTGGACCTGCCGGTCCGGGAGCGGTACGCGGCCCTGGCCGCCCTGGTCCCCGAGGCCTGTCGGGTCCGGCGCCTGGTGGTGGAGGACGCCGCGGCGCAGGCGGACGAGGCGCAGGAGTTCTGGACAGGGACGCTGGACCGGGGCCACGAGGGGGTCATGGTCAAGGCCCTCGACTCCGGTTACGCGGCGGGCCGCCGGGGCAAACAGTGGCTCAAGGTGAAACCGGTGCACACCCTCGACCTGGTCGTGCTCGCCGCCGAACGGGGGCACGGCCGCCGTACCGGCATGCTGTCCAACCTCCACCTGGGCGCCCGGGCCGATGACGGCTCGTTCGCGATGCTGGGCAAGACCTTCAAGGGGCTGACCGACGAGATGCTGCGCTGGCAGACCGGGCGGCTGCACGAACTGGCGGTGGAGGACGACGGGTTCACCGTGCGCGTCCGGCCCGAGCTGGTGGTGGAGATCGCCTACGACGGTCTCCAGCGCTCCCCGCGCTACCCGGCCGGGGTCGCCCTGCGCTTCGCCCGGGTCCTGCGGTACCGCCCGGACAAGGAGGCGCGGGAGGCGGACACGGTGGAGACGGTCCTCGCACAGGGCCGCAGGGACGACGCCTGAGCCTTTTTGCCTGAGAGGCAAGGGAGATTGCCAGGAAGGCAAGGTTCTGGCTCAATCGGGGCATGACGTCCCCCACCCAGCAACCCGCCGGCGAAGCCGCGGGGCCGGCCGAGGCGGCCGGGGAAGCCGCCGCCGCCGACGGCACCGGCGGCGAGCTGCCCGCCGTCGCCCCGCAGCTGCGCGAGCTGCGCCGCCGCGCCGGGCTCACGCTGGAGGCCGCCGCCGCGCGGGCCCGGCTCTCGCCCGCGCACCTGTCCCGGCTGGAGACCGGGCGGCGTCAGCCCTCGCTGCCGCTGCTGCTCGGGCTCGCCCGCACCTACGGCACGACCGTCTCCGAGCTGCTCGGCGAGACCCCCGCCGCCGCGGATCCCATCGTACGGGCCGGTGCTCCCGGCGCCCGCGAGGCCGACGGGTGGACGTACTGGCAGGCCGGGGGCCCCGGGCGCGGGATGCAGGCGCTGCGGGTGCACGTCCCGCAGGGGCGCAGCCAGGGGGAGCTGGTCCGCGTACACCCCGGGGAGGAGTGGCTGTACGTGCTCACCGGGCGGCTGCGGCTGCACCTGGGGGAGACCGAGTACCTGCTGGAGCCGGGGGACAGCGCGCACTTCGACTCGCTCACCCCGCACCGGATCGGCGCGCCCGGGCCGGGCGGAGCCGAGCTCTTGTTCGTCCACACCCTGCTGCAGAGCAGCCTCGCTGGGCTGTGCCTCGGCGCGGGCCCCGCGCGTCAGCAGCAGCCCCGGCGCTAGGGGGTGTCCGCGAAGTCCCGCCTGCCCAGCGACGCCTGGCACCGCACCTCGCCGCGTTGTCGGGGCCGCCCGAGTACCTCCAGGACGGGGGCGGCCCACCCCCGAGGGGTGGACCGCAC
>NZ_JBEZKZ010000101.1:0-21370 GCF_040651895.1 Streptomyces sp. NPDC048352 | reverse complement strand
GCCCGAGTACGTCCAGTACGCGGGCGGCCCTCCGCCTTGCGATGCACGGCACCAGACGCCGCAGGGCCCGCCCTTCGGGCGGCCGGCGCTACTTTCCGGACACCCCCTAGGGGCGGAAGCGCAGGGGGTGGTCCGCCGGTACCTCGACGACGGCGATGCGCACGCCGTCGGGGTCCGCGATCCACATCTCGATCAGCCCCCAGGGCTCCCGCTGGGGCGGCCGCAGCACCTCGGCGCCCCGCTCCCGGAGTTCCTGGTGGGCCGCCTCCACGTCTTCCACCTGGAGCCACAGCCGCAGCCCGGGCGCTGGTGGCGCGTCGGCGCGGCCCGACACCTCGAGGAACCCACCGCCGAGGAAGTAGACCGTGCCGCGTTCGGGGCCGGTGCCGAACTCGCGGTGGACGGCGAGGCCGAGGGTGGTGCCGTAGAAGGCGCGGGAGCGCTCGGGATCGGTGGGTCGCAGCAGGATCCTGCTGCCCAGTACGTGAACCATGGCCCCACTCTGCCCCGGTCGGGGAACCGTGACTCCTCCCGCCTCGGCGCCTTTCGGCCACGAGCCGGAGCAGTGACCGCTGGGCCGTCTGCGCTGCACGGACCCGTTGCCGCGTACCAGAACGTGTGCTCGATAGCATCGCGGGGCGCGGGGGCACTGGGCCCGGGCGAGTGAGGAAGTCATGAGCGATGACGTGCTGTCGATCATCCCGACGGATCCGCGGTGGCAGCCGGAACGCGATGCCGTTGACCGCGTCCTGTCGCTGATCGACGACCTGGCTCCCGGCGTCGTCGACGGAGCGGACGGCGAGGTCGACGTGACGTGGCATGACGTGGTGACCGCGGTCGACTGTGGCGGCAACCTGGAGCGGATCGGCTGCCCCTTGTGTCAGGCGTCCATCGACCGGGAGTGGTGGGGCGACCTGCTCGACGCCCACTGCGACGACGGCTTCGCCACGCTCGCGGTCGAGGTTCCCTGCTGCGGAGGATCGACCACGCTCGACGTGCTGCATTACGACTGGCCCTGCGGCTTCGCGCGCTTCGAGATCGCCCTCTGGAATCCCGGACGACCCTGTTTCGGCGAAGACGAGCTGGCGGCGCTGGCGGACGGGCTGGGGCACCCCGTGAAGCAGGTCCGGGCCCGTGTCTGAGCCACGGCCCGCCCACCCGGGCGGAGCGCGGTGAGGCAGCCGAGGCGGTCCGCCTCGGCTGCCCGGTCCGCTCCCCCGGCGCTGTCGTGCCGTGGTCCGATGGGGTCTCCCCGGCGGTCCTGCCGTGGCGGCCGGCGCCGGGCCCGCGGGCTACATGGGGTCCATGGTGGCGCTCTCCGGGCCGTGGACCTCTTCGAGCTTCTGCCGGATGTGCAGGGCCTTGTCGGTCAGCCGCTGCCGCTCGGCGGGGTCGGTGGACCGCTGGGCCGCCAGCTCCAGTTCCTCGGCCTTCTCGCGGATGTGCCGGACCTGCTCGTCGGGCTGGCTCTCGCCGCTCATGTGATCTCCTCCGGTTCGGGACGGACGTGTCTCCACTCAAGCATTCCCCGCGATCCGGCGATCGGACCGATGCCGTGGCGGCCGCGTCACGCGGACGGCCACGGGCCGGTCGGTGTCCACCCGTCAGGGACGGTGGCGCTTGAACCGGCGGACCCCGGTCTCCAGCAGAACGCCCATCAGCTCCGCCTCGCCGGCCCCGGCGAGCAGCCGCTTGGGCACGATCAGCAGGCCGCCCTTCCAGCCGAAGCGGCCGGTCACGACGTAGACCCGCTCCGTCTCGCGGGCGCGGTACATGGTGCCCCACGGCACCCGCATGAGTTCCTCGCCGCCGCGGGCGACGACGAAACCGGCGGCGTCGATGACGGCCTGCTTCTCGCCCCTGGCCTGGTCGGCGCGGAACGCGCGGCCGCTGAGCAGCGGCGGCAGGAACAGGCCGAGCACGCCGTAGACCACGCCGAGCGCCAGCAGGCCGGCGTTGACCGCGCCGCCGTGGGCGAGGGGCCTCAGGCTCAACGCCGCCAGCAGGACGGCGGCCACCCAGATGAGCCACCGCAGGCGCTGGAACAGCCCGGTGGCCGCGACCGCCTCGTCGAACTCCTCCCGCGTCAGGGTGCCGCTGAAGGTGATGGTCGCCTGTCGTATGTCATCCACGAGCGCGGAGCCTACAGGTCCACGCCGGAGCCGGCCGGGCCCGTGCGCCGCGCGAAGGAGCGGGACGGCCCGCCATCCGGACGGCAGCCCCGAGGTGCCCTGCGGACGGTCCCGGGGCAGGCTGGACGCATGCCCGACCAGACGGAGATCGTGATCCACCCCGTGTCGCCCAAGGGCGGCCGGAAAGTGACCGTGCACGCGCTGGGCGTGGACGCCGACCTCGGCCGCGCCTACACGCCCTCCGACGTGTCGGAGTTCCTGCGCCGCGCCGGTCTGGAGGACGTGGACCTCTCCGAGGACGGGCCGGTCCGCTGGGAGGGCGGCGGCCCCGAAGTCTGGTCCGCCGACATCTGACCGCGGGCAGCTGCGGCTTCACGGCCGGCCGGGCCGGTCGCACGAGGTGAGGAGCCGGGCCGCGGCGGCTTCGAGGTCGGCGCGGGGCACCCGCTCGCATACCAGCGGCGCGCACACCTCGAAGGCGCCGCCGGGAACCTCTCCGGACAGGAGCACCTGGAGGTACTCGGGGCCACCCGCTTCCTCCCGGCCCACCAGGACTTCGACGGTGAGGCGGGTGCCGTCCGCCAGCCTCCGCGATCCGCTCTGGGGTTCGCCGTCGACCAGCGTGAACTCGTCCTCGTACCGGCCTTCGGGCGGGGCGGCCAGCAGCCACCGGGCGAACGCGGCGGCCCGTGGTGCGCCACCGGTCAGTGCCGCGCGTCCGATGAAGTACGCGTCGAAGCACCCTCGGGAGCCTCTCCGCCTTGCGATGCACGGCACCGGACGACGCGGGCTTAACCGGCAAGATCCGAAAGAGACGGCCTAGGAGGCGTTCCACTCGTCGCTGGGCAGCGAGTGCCACAGGTCGAGCCAGCCGGGGAGCAGGAAGAGCGGTCGGGACAGGACGGCGTCGCCCGCCCGTTGGGGCCGGATCGCCAGGCCGAGGTCCGCGAAGACCGGGTCGCCGGCGGGGCTGTACGCCAGGCTGCCGGGTGTCGCGGCGCGGTGGACGAGCCAGTCCTCCACCTGGGAGCGCACACAACCGGTGAGCGGGGCCCCGTCCAGTCTCACCTGGGGACCGGTGAGCGCCTCTGCGGCCACGCACCCCAGGCGGCCTCCCCGGAAGAGGGCCCTGATCCCGGTCCCCGTGAAGTCGGCGAAGGCGAGAGCGCGGGCTCCGGCGGCCGGGGTGTGGGCGGAGCGGGCCGGCTGTTCGGCGAGTGCGGCGGTGATCTCCTCCAGGGTCATCCCGAAGTGCAGGGGGCCGACCCCGATGTACGGGGTGAACGTCCACTCCGCGCGCTCCCCGTCCCCTGCGGGCCGGGGCGCGGGTGGTGTCGGGGCATGGGAAGCCGCGGGCGCGGTCGCCGCCCGGGCTTCGGGCCGGCGGACGGGCGGCTCCGAAGCCGCGGTGTCCTCGGGCTGCTCCGCCAGCCGGCGGACCGCCTGCTCCCGGCCCGGCCCGAACGGGTCGTCCGCCAGGGCGTGCGCCCGGTCCAGGTCCGCGCGGCGCTCGTTCTCCGCTGCGACGAGACCGCCGGTGTCCTCGCCCCAGGCCGCCAGCCGTTCCCGGGCGATCCACCGGTAGTACGAGTCGGCGCTGACGCCCAGCACCGCGCGGACCGCGGGCGCGTACCGGGGTACGGACGGGGCGAGGGCCGGATCCGCCAGCAGGAGAGCGGTGGCCGCGAGGGCGGCTTCCCTCACCTGCGGATCGGCGTCCTCGCAGAAGGCCGCCGTGCGGGCGTGGAGCGCCGGCCGTACCGCACGGGCGGCGGTCACATCCGGCGCGGCGCCGCCACCCTCGTGCGGGCTCCGGGCGACGTCGGCGAACGAGGCGAGCCAGTTCAGCAGTTCGGCGCGCAGGGGCCGCCGCCCCGGCCTGCGCTCCCACCGGTCTTCGGCGAGCGTGCGCGGGTCTCCGAGGAGGGCGGCCACGACCAGGGCCGCCGGGGCGGTCGCCGGGAACACGCGCTCCTGGTGGAGGAGGAGCCGGTACAGGTCCTCCACCGCCCGCACCCGGCGGGCCGGGTCGGCGGCGAGCACCCCGATGAGGACGTCCGGTGTGTCGGGCACGTTGTGGCGGCCCGTACAGAAGTGCGGCAGCGCCTTCCAGTCGGTGCCGGTGAGCTCGGTCCGCGCTGCGTGCGGCAGGGGGTCGGCGGGAGCGGCACGACGGTCGGCGGCTGTCTGGTCGGTCACGCGCCCCAGTGTTCCAGCCGGCTGCGACACCGGTTGCGCCGCCTTCGTCGGGTGAGGTCCGGTCAGGCCAGGCCCCCTGCCGATGTGTTCGCGGCGCGGCGGACGGGGAAGACCGTCGGGCCGGGGTCGTTGGTGAGGAAGTCGAGGATGAGCTGGTTCACCAGTCCGGGCTTCTCCAGCGGCAGCCCGTGAGAGGTTCCCGGGACGACCGCGAGTTGGGAGTCGGGGATCGCGCGGTACAGGGCGATGGTGTGTTCGAGGGTGATCAGGTCGTCGTCACCGACCAGGACCAGCGTCGGCATGCCCATCCGGGCGAGGGCCTCGGCCGGGATCGTGGGCTGCGTACGGATCATGTCGGCCTCCTTCCGCACCACGACCGGCCAGTGGTCGGCGCCGTCGGGTGACACGGCCCCGTACGCCTCGCGGAAGAACGCCATGTCGGCACTGTCCGCCGCCATGGCGTCGAACATCTGCGGTGCCGCGGTGCTGACCGGACCGGGCAGGAAGTTCGCCCCCATGGCCACGACCTTGCGGACCAGGTCGGGGCGGGCGATCGCGACCAGCAGGGCGACGATGCCGCCGTCACTCCAGCCGACGAGGTGCGCGGAGGCACCGACGACCGCCTCGATGAAGGCGATGGTGTCGTCGGCCATGTCCTGGTAGGAGAACGGTCCCGCGACGTCGGGGGTGCGGCCGTGTCCGCGACGCTCCGGCAGGAACACCCGGTACCGGGCGGCGAAGTCGGGGCGCTGCGCGCCCCAGGTCTCGTTCGTGCAGAGGCCTCCGTGCAGGAGCAGCAGAGGGTCGCCGGCACCTTCCGCCTCGTACCACGTCCTGACGCTGCCCAGCTCGACGTACTGGCCCACGGTGCCAGTGTCACCAGCGGTTCGACGGACCGCAACGCGATGGTGCTGCCGCGCCCCGGCCGCCGCCTTGGCGGTCAGGCGCGCCGATCGGGCGGAGAGGGCGCAGAGGCTGTGGCTTCGGCGATGAGGAGGGCGACGTCGTCGTGGTCGTCGGGGTGGCGCAGGGCGCGCAGGAGCCAGGGGCAGGTGTCGTTCAGGGCGCGGTGGGGTTCGCGGAGGATGTCCAGGAGCGTCTGCAGGCGTTCGTCGATCGGGTGGTGGCGGGTTTCCACGAGGCCGTCGGTGTAGAAGAGGAGCCGGTCGCCGGGGGCGAGGGCGAAGGAGGTGGTGTGGAAGGGGACGCCGCCGACACCGAGCGGTGCGCCGGTGGGCAGCTCGACCAGCTCGGCTGGCCGTCCGGCCGGGGTGAGGACGGGCGGGAGGTGTCCGGCGTTGGCGATGTGGCACCGGTGGGTGTGGGGGTCGTAGACGGCGTAGATGCAGGTGGCGATGTAGTGCTCGAGACCTTGGGTGATCTTGTCGAGATGGAGGAGGACTTCGTCGGGTGCGAGGTCGAGGTCGGCGAAGGCGCAGGTGGCGGTCCGCAGGCGGCCCATGGTGGCGGCGGCGTCGATGCCGTTGCCCATGACGTCGCCGACCACGAGGGCGGTCTTGTCGCCGGTGAGGGGGATGACGTCGTACCAGTCGCCTCCGACCTCGTGGGTGGCCTGGGCGGGCTGGTAGAGGGAGGCGACCGTCAGGCCGGCCAGTGGGGGCGGGTGGCCCGGCAGGAGGCTGCGCTGGAGGGTCTCGGCGGTGTTGCGGACGCTCTGGTGCCAGCGGGCGTTGTCGATGGCCACGGCGGCCCGGGCTGCGATCTCCCCGGCGAGGAGGACGTCGTCCTCGTCGAAGGGCAGGGGGTTGCGGGCGCGCACCAGGTCGAGGACGCCGAGGACCTCGTGTCGGGCGATGAGCGGCACCGCGAGGTAGGAGTGCACGCCGGTCTCGGCGAAGGCCTCCGCGGCTTCGGCGTCGCGGGCGATGTGCCGGTAGTCGTTGCCGTCGGCGTGGGCGATGACCATCGGCTGGCCGGTGTGGACGCAGCGGGTGATCAGCCGGTCGGCCCCGTAGGCCGCCAGGTCCCCGGCCTGCAGAGCGGCGGTGGCCGCGGGGGTGGCGTAGGCGGTGGCCACGGCGAGCGCCCGGAACGTTTCGGGGCCGGGCTCCCGGGCGGACGGGGCGGGGCGGAAGGCCAGGACGTCATCGAGGAGGTCGACCGTCGCGATGTCGGCTAGGTCGGGCACGGCTACGTCCACGAGCTCGCGGGCGGTGTGTTCGACGTCCAGCGTGGTGCCGACGCGGGCGGAGGCGTCGGCGATGACGGCCAGGCGGCGCCGAGCCCGGTCGGCCTCGGTGGCGGCCTGGTGGCGTTCGGTGACGTCGACCACCGAGGTCGCGACGCCGATCACCCGGCCGTCGGCGCTCTCGATGCGGAAGTACGACACCGACCAGGCGCGGTCGTGGTCCGGGTCGGCCGGAGTGCGGCCGACGGTGTACTGGTCGATCACCGGGGTGCCGGTCAGGAGCACCTGCCGCAGGACGGACTCGATGGTCTCCGCGTCGAGGAAGGCCAGGACATCGCGGGGGTGCCGGCCGAGGTGATCGGCGGCCGGTGTGCCGTTGATGCGCTCCAGGGCCGGGTTGATCAGCAGGTAGCGCAGGTCGGTGTCGAGCAGGGCGATGCCGATGGGGGCCTGCGAGACCAGGCGCTTCGAGAGCGCGAGGTCGGTCTCGACGCGCTGGAGGGTCGTCTGGTCGGCGGCGATGCCCAGGGCGTAGGTGTCGCCGAGGTCGTCCAGCAGCCGCATGTTGCGGAATTCCACCAGGCGCGTGCTGCCGTCCTTGTGCCGGATGGGGAACGCGCCGGCCCAGCTCGCCCCGGTGCTCATCACCTCGGCGAAGAGTCCGGCCACCAGGTCGCGGTGCTCGTCGTGGACCAGCATGGCCGCGTACTGGCCCAGGGCCTCCTTGGCGGTGTAGCCGAAGACGTCCTCCGCCTGGGGGCTCCAGAACACGATCCGCCCCCGGATGTCCAGCACGACGGCGGCCACGCTGAGCAGATCGAGCAGCCCTCCGGGCGGCGACGGCCCCGCCCGGCGCTCCCGCTCGTCCTCGTCCCGCGGCTCCTGTGCGGCCATGGCTGAACGCTCCCTCCTCAACGCGGCCGGCCCGCAGCGCGCGCCGGTTGAGAGCCCTCTTCCATGCTGCTCCCCGAACCCGGTCCTGCACGATCCGGCAGGCGCGGATCTTGACCGCGAAACCGGCGCCGAAGAGAATCAGCGCGTGCTCTCCGGGTGCGGTGGCGGCGGTGACGGGGCGCCCGTGTCCTGGAAACGCCCCTGCGACATGCTGCCCAAGGCCGTGGTGGAGAAGTCGGTCGGCGTTCCGCTCGTGGCGGCGGGCTCGGAAGGCCCGTACGGGTTCGAGTGCCGCTACCGGCCGCCGGAGTCCCCCGAGGACTTCTGGACGGTCTCCTTCAGGTCGGACACCGACGGCACGGAATGCCCCGACCCGAAAGCGCAGCCCGCACCGGAGATCGACGCCGACGCCTACAAGCTCGACGACAGCGGCCGGGTGGTCGTCGGGGGTCCGTACCACGGCCACTGCCTGCGGATCGCGGGCTACAGCAGCTGGGTCGACGGATCGCACGTCACCGTCGCCTCCGCCGCCGACCTGCTGCGAACGGCCCGGGGCCGCATGGAGTGACGGCGCGGCCGCGGCCCTCGGCCGGGGCTGCCCGCACGAGCCCGTGCCGGAACGGCCGAGGGGGCCCTTCCGGTGATTGCCGGGCGCCGCGCGAGCCGAGCGCGTGCGACACGGGTACGGCATCTTCGCAACGCCGACGCCGAATCCGTTGAGGGGATCAACCATGTACGCAGCAGTCCGGCGGTACGAAGGGGTGACCGACCCGGCCGAGGCGGGGCGCCTCGTGAACGAGGGCTTCGTGCCGCTCATGCGGCAGGTCGCCGGTTTCGTGGCCTACTACTGGGTCGATGCCGGGAACGGCGTGATGGTCTCGACCAGCGTCTTCCAGGACCGTGCGGGCGCCGACGAATCGATCGAGCGGGCGGCGGACTTCGTACGCGACAACCTGGCGTCCCTCCTCCCCCGGCCTCCCCAGGTCACCGCGGGCGAGGTGGTCGCGTCCGCCTGACGATGCCACCGATCGCGGCCGGGCTCCGTGGGGGAGCCCGGCCGCCGTCGTGCCCGTCTACGCCGTGGCCCCGTCGGGGCGGGCGGGGTGGAGGAGGGCGGTGAGTACGTCGGCGGTGCTGCCTTCGTGGTCGCTGCCGGCGCTGCCGCTGCCGCTCTGGACGTTGGCGGTCCGGTCGACTTCGAGCACGGAGTCGGCGTGGGAGTTGTCGATGACGGTGATCAGGCTTCCCTCGGCGGCGGCGGGTGCGGCGCTGCCGCACGCCAGGGTCATCGCCAGGTAGGCGGCAGCCCGCAGGCGTGCGCGGATCACGCGTGGGCGCTCTCGCGCGCGGCGGGCACGGGCTGGTGCCGGGTGATGTTCTTCGCCAGGAGGCTGGTGGATTCACCGACGCCGATGGCGCTGGATCCGTCGGCGGCCGGCAGTCGCCCGTCGGCGAGCCGCAGTTCGGTCAGGGCGGTGTCCATCGCCTGGTGCGCCGCGAAGAGGCAGGGCGTGCTGTAGATGGCCACGTCGATGCCGAGGTCGGCCAGCTCGGTGAGGGAGAGCCTCGGGGACTTGCCTCCGGCGATCTGGTTGAACAGCAGCGGCTTGGAGCCGACCACCTCGCGGATCCGCCTGATCCATTCGGCACTGCGGACCCCGTCGACGAGGACGACGTCCGCGTCCGTGGCGGCCAGGGCCGCGGCGCGGTGGAGGATGTCGGCCTCCTCGGTGGCGTCCGTGCGGGCGACGACGAGCATGTCCGTCCGCGTCTCCAGTACCGCATGCAGCTTGTCCAGGTACTCGGAGAGCGGCAGGACCTGCTTGCCGTCGGCGTGCCCGCACCTGCGCGGCCGCTTCTGGTCCTCCAGGATCACCCCGGAGGCGCCGATGCGCTCCAGTCCCTCCACCACGTGGCAGGCGACCTCCACGTCGATGTAGCCGTCGTCGATGTCCACGAGCAGGTGGTGCTGGGGGAACGCGCCGCGCAGCCGCTGGACGAAGGACAGCATGTCGGGCCAGGCGATGAACCCGATGTCGGGCAGGCCGTAGTGGGAGGCCGCGAACCCGAAGCCGGAGACGAACATGCCGTCGTAGTGGCCGGCCGCGACCGAGGCGGAGTACATGTCGTACACGCCGATCAGGGGGGTGGTGCCCGGTTCGGCGATCCGGGCCCGGAGCTTGTTGCCGTAACTCATCGTCAACTCCTTGATGTGCGGGGGCATGGGCAGGCGAGGGAGCGCCTGCGACACGGCAGCGCTTTACCTAAAACTGATCATTTCCAGACCATCTCTAGATTCTGTACCTAGACGGCCTTTACTCACTCGAACGGCGCATCGCGTTCACCACAGAAACGTCACTGGGCACCGCCCCTGCCAACGGCCGCGGGGACCGGTCAGGAATCGAGAAGCGCCGGGCGGCGGGCCGCACCTAGCGTGAGGGGCATGGCAATCACCGTTTCCCCCGCATCCGGCACCTCCCTCGCGTCCGTCACCCTCGAGGTGGCCGACGTGGAGGCCGCCCGCCGCTTCTACGCCGCCTTCGGCGTGGACTCCTCCGTACGCCTGCGTGCGTCGCAGGCCCCCTCGACCGGGTTCCGAAGCTTCGTCCTGGCCCTCACGGTGTCCGGGCCGGCCACCGTGGACGGCTTCCTCGACGCCGCCGTCGCCGCCGGAGCCACGGTCCTCAAGCCCGCCGCGAAGACGCTGTGGGGCTACGGCGGCGTCGTCCAGGCCCCGGACGGGGCGATCTGGAAGGTCGCGACCTCGGCGAAGAAGGACACCGGCCCGGCCACCCGCGAGATCGACGACATCGTCCTGCTGCTCGGTGTCGAGGACGTCAAGGCCGCCAAGGAGTTCCACGTCGGCCGGGGCATGAGCGTGGCCAGGAGCTTCGGGGGCAAGTACACCGAGTTCGCGGCCGGTCCGTCCAGCCCGGTCAAGCTGGCGCTGTACAAGCGCCGCGCCCTGGCCAAGGACGCCGGTGTCCCTGCCGACGGCGGAGGCTCGCACCGCATCGCCCTCGGCAGCACCGCCGCCGCCGTCACCGACCCGGACGGGTTCGTCTGGGAGACCGCCGGGCCGCTCGCCCGGCCGTAGGGGACGACCTCTCGAAGCTGTCCCGCCGGCGGGCTGCACCGGTTTCGGTGAACAGGGCGCGTTCACCGGTCGCCGCGGCCCTCGCCGCGTACGGTGGGCCCGCGCTGACGCCGCGTCCGGTCGCCACGGGGACGCGCGCGGGCCATGGGACACGCCAGAGGGAGGAAGACAGGATGACGGAGGCCACGGCCCGCGAGCTGGACGAGCGGGTGCTGGGACGCAGGTGGACCGTACGTCTGGACGCCGCCGCCCGGGGCAGTGCGGCGGTGCGCGTCTCGTGCAGCCGGTCCTCCTGCGCCGAGCAGCGGCTGCCGTCCGCGGCCGCGGGCCGTGCGGCGGCGATCGCCCACCTCAAGGAGCACCTGAAGGCCGTCCCGGTGCCGCGGGCCGACGCGTACTGTGCCTGCAAGGCCGAGGGCTGCACCGCGCACCTCCGTCCCGACGACCGGTCCGCCCGGGCCGAACCGTGGCGGTGCGGCGGGCCGGTCGTGCTGGCCGTGGTCTGCGACCGGGAGGGACGCTGGTGGCGGGCCGTGGAGTGCTGTTCGCGCTGCGCGGCCGCCACACCCGGCGCGCGCGTCGTCACCACCGCACCGCCGGGAACCACCCCCGCCCCCCGCGCCGCCACGCCCACGGACGGGCTGCGGTTCTCCGACGACTCCGCCGCGGGTGGTGCGCAGGAGGTGCCGGCTCCCCGCCCGGCGACGGGCCGGCCCCGGCCCCGTCACGGGAGGATCGCGCAGCGGATCGTCCCGACCGGCCTGCGGCCCCTCGCCCTGCGGGACGAGCTCATCGAGCTGGGCGATCTCTTCCGCGCGTACCAGCAGCGCGCCGAACCCGACCTCGCCGTGCTCGCCGGCCTCCAGGAGCGCAAGGCGCGCGCCTTCACCACCTGGGCCGAGGTCACCGGCGACGCGCGACTGCGCCTGGACGCCCAGCGCGCCGAACAGGCCGCCGCCACCGCCCGTCTCCAGCACCAGCAGCGCACGGGCCGCGCGGTGGACGGCGACGAGACGGCGGTGGTGCGGCTGCTGACCGTGCCGGCGCAGTGGGAGCACGCGCGGTCCGTCCTCGCCCACGCGGCCGATCACGCCCCGCTGCCCGGGGCGGAAGCCCGGCTGGTCACCCTGCTGCTCACGCTGCGTACGGCGCTCACCGGTGCCGGCAACGTCGTCGGGCAGGACCTCACCGGGCTCGGCCTGACCGATGCGGAGCAGCTGCTCGAGCAGCTGGCCGGCCGGGGCTGGCTCGGGCTTCCCGGCACGGCCGCCGACCTGCTCGCCGCGCGACCGGAGAACCCGGGCCGCATCACCGTTCCCTCACTGGTGCCCCGTCAGGACGTCCCGGGCCCGTTCACGTTCGGCAAGGCGACGCGGCCGAAGCTGAGCGGCTGGGCGCAGAGGGTCACCTCGGACAAGAAGCTGCGCAAGGTGAAGGCCTCCGCCGAGACGCGGCTCCTCGCCCTGACCCTGGCCACCCAGACCGACGCCGACGGGCGACTCGGCCCGCTCGGCCAGGGGGTCGGCCTGGAGGTGCTCGCCGCCTGGTGCCCCGTCAGCCCCGGCGAGCTGCGTGTGCTGGTGGAGGAACTGGCCCGGGCGGAGTGGCTCGCCGACGCCACCGTCACGGACACCCACCTCACCGGCCGGCTGACCGAACGCGTCCTCCCGCTCTCCTGCCCCCTTCCGTAGCCCGGGCCGCGCACCGTACACACCCGGTCACGTCGTCCGGCTGGGTGTGGTCTGCGGGATCCCGGCGATCCCGGCGGCGACGGCAGCCGCCTGCCCGGGGTGTTCCTCCGACCACGTGCGCAGGTGCTGTCGTACGGCCTCGGCGACGCAGGCGCGTACGGCGGTGTTGGCCAGCAGGCTGTTCGTGGGGCCGGACAGCTCCGGGCGGTCGAGCTTCAGCGAGACGACCGCCGTCAGGCCGACCCCGATCCGGTCGGCGCTGAGGCCGGGGGCGGCGGGCGGCGGCAGCAGCCGATCCCGTGCGCAGGCGGTGAGGGCCGCGGCCAGCCCTTCGCGGAAGCCGTCCATGTGCGTGCCGCCCGACGGGGTGGGCGAGCTGTTGGCGAAGCTGCGGACCTGCTCCTCGCGGGAGTCGTTCCACCTCAGGGCCACCTCCAGCGTGCCCTCCATCCGCGGGTCCTCCTGCTCGAAGCAGATGACGTCCGGATGGACGGGCGTCCCGGCTCCCGCGTCGAGAAGGGCGACGTACTCCCGGACTCCGTCCGGGCAGCGGAACCGCCGGCGCCGGGGCCGGCCGGGGGGACGCCGGTCGGTCAGCACGATGTCGAGGTCACGGTTGAGCATGGCCAGTTCCCCGAACCGCTCGGCCAACACCTCGAACGAGCACGGGTGGCCGCCGAAGACGTCGGCGTCGGGCCGGAAGGCGATGGTGGTCCCGCTCCCGGTCGTCGGGCCCGCCGGCTGCGGCGGGGCGAGCGCGGTACCGCGCGCGTAGTCCTGTACCCAGCGGACACCGTCGCGGCGCACCTCCGTCCGCAGGCGGCTGGAGAGGGCGTTGGTGACGCAGAGTCCGACGCCGAAGAAGGTCATCGCCACCGCGTGGCGGCCGATGGGCTGCGTCGCGGTGTGGCGGCGGGCGAGCAGCGCCTCGAGGCTCGGCCCCCCGGTGTCCCCGGCGGCTTCGACGGGCAGGCCCGGGCCGTCGTCGGAGATCCGCACCCAGCCGTCGGGCAGGAGGGTGACCTCCACGGCAGTCGCGCGGCCGGCCAAGACCTCGTTCACCGCCCGGTGGGCGACGTCGAGCACCAACGGGTGAAGGCCGCGTTCGCCGGTCGAGCCGACGTACATGGCAGGGCGCAGCCGGATCGCTTCCGTGCCGTGCAGAACCTTGATGTGAGAAGCGTCGTACGCGGTGCCGTCCTCGCTCATGGAGTCCCCCTCGGTGCTGTCCAGCGGAGATCCACAGCCTAGGGACTTCCGGGGAAAACTCCAGGTCAGAGCCGGTGCACCGA
This sequence comes from Streptomyces sp. NPDC048352, assembly GCF_040651895.1. Taxonomy (NCBI): domain Bacteria; kingdom Bacillati; phylum Actinomycetota; class Actinomycetes; order Kitasatosporales; family Streptomycetaceae; genus Streptomyces; species Streptomyces sp. NPDC048352. The sequence goes on along the minus strand of NZ_JBEZKZ010000101.1, from coordinate 7,916 downwards.
GGGTCTGGGCGGGCGGGTGGACGGCTGCGCGGGGGGCCGGCCGCACTCCGGGGGGCAACGGTCGCCGGAGTGCGGCGACGGCCCCGTCCGAGGCGCTCCCGACCCCTTTCGCGACGGCCGCCAGGCCTCCGATTGCGGGGTGGGCGGGGTACGAGACCTACGGTGAGGGCCGCGGCAGGCCGCTGGTCACGCGGCTCCACAGGGAGCGGGTGGCGCCGAAGCCGCTCTCGTGCGTCCAGACGTGGGCGCAGCCGGGGCACTGCAGGTGGAGGAGGCTGCCCTTGTTGGAGAGCAGGTAGCGCCAGTGCCGGGAGCAGGACCGGCGTTCCTCGCACGGCTCACAGCCCCGGGTGTCCTCGCAGCCGGGGCAGGGCACCCAGGCGCGGCGCCCGATGTCGGCCTGCGGGTCAAGCGGCAGCATGGCCGCCCCCGCGCACGGGCAGGACGCCGGCCGCGACCAGCTCGTCGTACACGCGCTGCTGCTCGGCGTCGAGGCCGGAGTAGAGGAGGTCGTACGCCTCTTCCTCGCCCCGCAGCACCTCGACCGGGTCCCAGTCGGGGCCGAGCGCGGCCATGACCTGGGCGCGCCGGAGCATCTCCTGGGCGGTGAGGTCGACGGCGAAGTCGAACGGCTCGGCGGCGTCGCCGGAGCCGGCCGGGGGTGTGGAGGGGTACGGGGACATAAGACGAACTTAGGTAGGCCTTCCTTCGAGGGTCAAGGGAGGGTGGGCGGAGTCACATCCCCACCCTTCGGCGGCGAGTTCCGTACAAATCCCCCGGAGGCCTCACCCGGTCACCTGAACGGCCCGCTCCAAGGGGGCGGACGCGCCGACCTGTGCGTTCCTGGGAGAGGCCGACCCACCCCCAACCCGAGGAGAGCCATGGGAATCAAGGACGAAATGCAGGCCAAGGCGAAGCAGGCCAAGGAAAAGCTCCAGAACAAGCAGGGCGACGCGAAGCAGCGCGGCCAGAGCGAGCAGGAGAGGCTGCGGCAGCGGGCGGACGAGAGCCGGCAGTCGGGTCAGCGGTCCCTCGACGACATCTCCGACGACATGGACGACCGCACCTGAGCCGGACAGACAGCCGAGGGGCCGCCACCGCACGGTGGCGGCCCCTCGGGCGTGCTGTAGCCCCGTGGTGGGAACCCGTGCGCACGTCGGGCGACGCGCGGGGGCGCATACCGGGCGGCGCGGACGGACAGGGGCACGGTAGGACGGATCGCATCCGTCCGTTCCGTTCCCACCGTTCAGGAAGAGGGCTCATGTCCGCACCCGGCGCAGACACGGCAGGCCAGAGCGGCGCGGCCGCGGCGAAGGCGGATTCCCCTCCCGCGGTGGCCGTGGTCACCGGTGCGGATTCCGGTATCGGGCGCGCGGCAGCCGTCCGGCTGGCGGCCGCCGGCATGGATGTCGGCATCACCTGGCACCGGGACGAGGAAGGCGCCCGGGCGACCGCGGAGGAGGTCCGCGCCGCGGGGCGGCGCGCGGCCGTGGCCCGCCTCGACCTGACCGACCTGCCGGCCGCCGCCGACGTCGTCGACCGCCTCGCGGACGAACTCGGCCGGATCGACGTCCTGGTCAACAACGCGGGTACCGGTACGGCCGAACCCTTCCTCGACATCGGTCTCGAGCGGCTCAGGGCCGTCCTCGACGTCGACCTGGTCGGCCCGTTCCTGTGCTCCCAGCGCGCCGCGCGCCGCATGATCGCCCAGGGCGGCGGGGGGCGGATCGTCAACGTCACCTCGGTCCACGAGCACCAGCCGCGGGTCGGTGCGGCGCCGTACTGCGCCGCCAAGGGCGGGCTCGGGCTGCTCACCCAGGTGATGGCGCTGGAGCTGGCCGAGCACGGCATCACCGTCAACGCGGTCGCCCCCGGCGAGATCGCCACCCCGATGACCGGTCAGGAAGACGCGGACGTGCACCGGGTGGAGCGGCCGGGGGTGCCGCTGGGCCGGCCCGGGGACGCCCGCGAGGTCGCGGCGGTCATCGCCTTCCTGGCCGGTGCGGACGCCGGTTACGTCACCGGAGCCTCCTGGGCCGTGGACGGCGGCATGCTCCGCATGGGCCCGATGGCCGGATCCCACCTGACGACGAACGACTGGCGGCGGCCGTAGGCCGTGCCGTAGCGCGTGTCGTCAACGAGCCTTCACCACAGGCGTGTTGCCCCTGACGGCCGTGCGGTGAAGAAGCAGTGTCGGGACTCTTGCCGTGCCGTCGGGGTTCGCGAATGATGCTCCCGGCGCGCCCGCCGCTCCGGCCGGGGCCGCGTTCACGCGAACCCCGACCGGGCGGAGGCCTGTTGTGCGGACGAGTCATCACGTCTGGAGATCATCCTTCGTCGTCGGCGCCGCCCTCGCGCTGGTCGTCGCCCTCCCCCAGGCGGCCTTCGCGGCTCCTCCCCCGGCGCTCCCGGTCAACGCCGAGGCCGTCGAGTTGGCCTTCCAGCCGGCGTACGACTACGACACCGACGGCTGCTACCCGACGCCCGCCATAGGCCCCACCGGAGTCCTCAACGGCGGCCTCAGCCCCACCGGCGCCCTCAACGGCAACTGCCGCGACGCCTCCGACCTCGCCAACACCAACGGCTACTCCCGTGCCACCTGCAACAACGGCTGGTGCGCCGTGATGTACGCCTTGTACTTCGAGAAGGACCAGGCCATACCCGGCATCAGCCTCGGCGGCCACCGCCACGACTGGGAGCACGTGGTGGTGTGGATCCAGGGCGGCGAGGCGAAGTACGTCGCCACCTCCGCCCACGGCGACTTCACCCTCCACACGCGGGACGGGATCCGCTGGGACGGCACCCACCCCAAGATCGTCTACCACAAGGACGGCGTCGGTACGCACTGCTTCCGTGCCGCGAACACCAACGACGAGCCGCCCGAGAACCACCGGAGCGCCTGGCAGTTCCCCGCCCTCGTCGGCTGGACGGGCTACCCCGCGACGCTGCGGGACAAGCTGAGCCAGGCGGACTTCGGCAGTGCGCACTTCGGCCTGAAGGACGGGTCCTTCTCCGCCCACCTCGCCGAGGCCAAACCGGCGGGCATCCCCTTCGACCCGTACCTGTAACCGCGTCGGCCCGTACGGACGCAGGAGGGTGTCACCGCCCGTCGCCGGAGGGCCGCGCTGACACCCCCTGGGTGATCTGTTCCAGAATCGCGGTGTAGAGGGGCCGTTTGTCGGGACGGACGTGGGCCGCGGCCCGTCGGAGAGCGGGGACCGCCGGCCCGCCCATGGCGACGAGCCCCTCGGCCGCGGCCTTGCGGACGGCGGGCCGGGCGTGCTCCAGCATCGCGGTCACGGCGGGGGCCGCCGGCGCCCAGGCAGCGTGGCAGAGGGTGCGGACGGCCGTCCGGACCAGGTCGGGCTGGGGGTCGTCCAGCAGGATCGACGTGTGCTCCAGGTAGGTCCGCCGGTCCAGCATGACCCGCGAGGTGCGGTGCGCGTGCAGGCGGACCCCGGGCTTGGGGTGACGCAGCAACCCGGCGAGCACGTCCCGCAGCCCGGGGTCGTGGTCCGGGTGGGGGCCGCTGTGTCCCTCGGCCAGCCGCGTGAGCGCCCGGCGTATCCGCACGGGGTCGCCGGTGCGGGCCTGCTCCAGCAGTTCCCGCCGGGAGGGCGGTGCCGGCGTTCCCGCGGACGCTGCCGGGAGACGTCCGCGGAGCGCGGCCAGCACGGCGGCGTCCTGCTGTACGGAGTCCGTGCTGCGCAACGGGCCGTCGACGAGGAGCAGCCCGTCCGCGAGGTCGTCGCGTCCTTCGGCGGACAGCCGTCGGCGAGTCCGCGCCAGCGCGGGGGTGCGCAGCAGGGGACGCCCTCGCAGCAGGTCGAGGAACCCCCACGCGCCGGCGGCGAGACGGTCGCCGAGGTGTTCGGCCAGGACGTCCGCCGGGACGAGGCGCAGCGCCCGCCCGACCGCGGAGCCGGTCGCCGGCGGATCGTGCTCCCACCACTCCAGCAGCAGCGGGACCAGTCGTACGAGCTCCTGCGGATCGAGCCGGCCTGCCACGGCGGCCAGCCTGTCGTGGCGGATGCCGTCCGCGCGGAGCTCCTGCTCGCCGATGGCGCCCAGGGCGCGGGCCAGGCCGGCGCCGACGGGCACCTCGACGCGGCCGTGCAGGAACGCCCGGAGCACGGGCAGACCGGCCTCGGGCTCGGGCCAGTGGGAGAGCGTCAGGGCCGCGGTGTGCCGGCGGTCCGGGTCGGACGACCGCAGCATGGCCAGCAGACGGTCCCGCAGCGCGGTCGACCGGGGCTGGTCGAGGTCGTCGGGGTGCACGGTCCTCTGCTGCGGCGCCGGCGCGCGGGTGCTCTCGGTGATCGTCCACGGTGGGGCGTCGAGGGGCTGAAGGTCCGTCATCCAGTCGATGAGCAGCGTGCGGACCTCGGGGTCGGCGGTGGCGTGGGCCTCGATCAGCGCGGCCAGCCGGTCGCGGGAGCCGGGGAGGGCGTCGTGCTGCCGGCACGTCCCGCGGAACGCGCGCAGGGCGCTCGGTGTGCGCGCGGCGGCGTGGAGCGCGGCTCGCCACTCCTCGGTCCCGGCCCCGGCCGGTGGGGGCGGCGGGGCGGCGAACGCGTCCCGCAGCACATCGGTCTCGGCCTGCCACGGGTCGGCGCCCAGCCGGGCCGAGGCGAGGGCCCGTTCGAGGTCGGCGCGGACCAGCACCGCGCCGAGGCCGCGGAGCAGCCTCAGGACGGGCAGGCCTGCCCCGGCTGCCGGGGGCAGCGCGCGTACCGCGTCGGCGACCGCCTGCTTCTCGACCACCGGCAGGAACACCGCCGCCGCTTCCAGGACGGCGATGCGACCGTCGCGGTCTTCGAGGGGGGCTTCGGCGAGTCCGTCGAGCAGGAGCCCCGCCGACCGGGCGAAGAGCGCCAGTTCCCCGCTGGTCCACGGTGCGGGGCAGAGCCGGAGCACGAGCCGCAGTACGCGGTTGCGGGCGGCGGCTTCGGAGCGGGCGAGGCGGAGCCAGTCCGCGAGCAGGGGGCGCAGCTCCCGCAGCCGGGTGGGGTGCGGCAGGTCGCGGCTTTCGGCGATGCGCAGCGCGACGGCCGGGCTCCAGCCCCGCGTCGTCAGCGACTCGACGCAGGGGTCCGTTACGGCGTCCGCCGCCGGCCGGGGCGCGGCGGGGACGGCGATCGCGTGCCGGGACATGGCCGTCGACAGGTCCGCGACCGTCCCGGAGGCGAGACCGACCCGGCCGGCCGCCACCAGGGCGAGCAGGGGCGCCGCCACCGGTGACCCCTGCTCGTCCAGGGCGAGGACCGAGCGCGCGGTCAGGGTTCCGTCGAGGGCCGCCAGCAGAAGGTCGCGGGCGCGGGCGTCTTCGCTGCGGCCGGCGGCGGCGAGGACGGTCGCGGCGTACGCGTCGCCGAGGACGGCGCGCAGCGCCTCGGTGATCGTGCCGCGCAGTCCCGGATTGTCGTGGTGCCCGAGCTGGTGGAGCAGTGGCGGTACGGCCGTGGGTGCGCCCGCGCGGACGAGGCTCTCCGCGGCGGTCTTCTTGATGTTCATGTTCGGATGGGCGAGACATGCGGCGATCGCGGCGGAGGCCCAGCGGGCCCGCGCGTGGCCGAGGGCGAGCAGGGCCTGGCGGACGGTCTGGACGTCCCGTGCGGTGGTCAGCGCGATCAGGGTCGCAGACAGGGCCTGGGCGTCGTCCCCCGTGGTGTCGCGCGCGAGCAGTGCGATCGCGTGCTTGCGGACGTGCCGGTCCCGGTGGCGCAGCAGGCGGTGGGTCCGCGCGCGGGTGCGTGCGTAGGGGGCCCGGAGCAGGAGTTCGAGGAGGATCGTCTGCTCGCGCGCCGACAGTCCGGGCCGGTCCAGCAGGTCCAGCGCCATGCTCGCGACGAGTGCGTACCCGGCCTCTCGGGGGGTCGCCGCGTCGAGGAGGCAGGTCGGCCTGATCCGTCGCCGCTCGTGCAGGCGTCGCCCGAGGCCGTGGACGGCGTCCAGGACGTCCTGGGGTACGGCCGGCTCCCCGGCCGGCTGTCCGCGTTGGGGGTGCGGGGCGGCTCCGTCCGTGTCCCAGGACGCGGCCAGTTCGGAGACGACGCGCAGGAGGAGGTCCTCGATGACCGCGAGGGTGCCGGCGCCGCCGTGGGCGGCCAGTCTGCACAGTGCCGTCGCCGGCTGGTCCGGGTCCAGGTGGGAGCCGAGGAGCGCCAGTTCCCGCTCGTCGGGTCCGCCGAGGTCCGCCGCGATGCGGGCGGGCAGATCGGCCGGGTCGAGACGGACGAGGAGGGCACGCCGCCGGGACGGGTCGTCGGTCAAGTGCCACAGCACCTCGAGCGCGGTGTTCCGCACGGCCCGCAGGTGCGGTGCGATCACGCCCGCGCCCGTCCCCGCGGAAAGGCCGAGCCCGTCCTCCAGGGCGGTGACCGTCCGGTGTCCGCCGAGGGCCTCCAGGGCGTGCAGAGCCGCGGCGGGCGCCGAGGGCAGGAGGGCGAGCACGGCCTCTTCGGCCTCCGTATGGCGCAGCACGCGGAGGGCGTCGAGGAAGGGCGCGGGTGCCGGCGCCGAAGGAAGGAGCCGAGTGATCACGTCCCCGATGGGCAGCTCCCCGTCCCCCTGGCCGGCCAGGGCGGTCAGCAGGGTGAGCCGCCGCGGCCAGCTCGGATCGTCGGCGGGAGCGTCCACCAGGACGCGGAACACCGTCTGGCGGCAGGTGAACAGGATCGTCGCGACCTCGTCCGCCGGGATCGAGTGATCGGCGAGTGCCAGGCCGATGACGGACGGGACGTGCGGACCGTCCGCGAAGTGGCCGCGCCGGTGGAGGCCGCGCAGGCACGTGACCGCCGGACCGCCGAGCAGCAGGGGGTCGCGCGCTGCGAGGGCGGTCAGCTCGCCGATGTCCCCGCGCTCGGCCAGGTCGCCGAGCAGTTCCATCCCCCGCCGGCGCGGGCCCGGCGGCAGGTCCGGATCCTCGACGACCTGCCACAGCAGCCGGGGGTGCCCGTGGCGGGCCGCGGCCGTGAGGGCGGCTTCGGCCGCTCCGGGCCGTGTTCTCACCGCGTCGGCGGAGAGCATCGGGGCCAGGGTCTTCGCCGGCAGGGGGTCCAACGCCGCCCACGGTTCGCCGAGTTCTTCCAGGGCGGCGGTGACGACGTCCGCGCTGCCGGCACCGAGCAGGCTGATCAGGTGGGCGCGGACCGGGGCGGGAGCCAGCAGACCGGCGTGCAGTCCCTGCCGGGCCAGCCGTAGCGCTTCGGCCTGCAACACCCCGTCACCGCTGTCCACCAGTTCGCTCACGAGCCGCGCGGGGCGGTGGGCGCGGGCGATGTCCGTTTCCCGTACGACCTGGTAGAGCAGTTCGCCGGGCGTCTCCTGCCGCAGTACCGTCGGGCCGTTCAGGAGCTCGGCTCGCAGCCAGGCGATCCGCACGCGGGCCGGCAGGCCGGTCTCGCGCCATGGCGGCCGGGGCGCCCCCGGGCGGTGGGGCCCCAGTCGTTCGTGGAGCCGGGCCAGGACGAGTTCCGCCTCCGGCGGTCCCTCTGTCGACGGAGGGAGCAGTGCGGCGAGTTCGGCCGTCTCGGGCGCGTCGGCGGTGTGGTGGCCCACGGCTAGGCGCTCGGCCAGGAGCACCAGCCCCAGGTGCCGCACGCGGGAATCCCCGTGCCGGATGAGACGTCCGAGGACGGCCGGCGGGCAGAGACGGGCGTCGACGTGCCTCGACAGCCAGCCGACGTCGGCTCGGCGCAGTGCGTCGCGGAAGGAAGTGTCGGCCGGTGTCACCATCGTCGGATGCTAGCCGGGGCGTCGGCGGCCCCACCACCGTGATCGGTCCGGTGCGGGGGCCGCGGCCGCGGGCGGCGTGGCGCGGCGGGGATGCACCGCCGGATCGGCGGGGTGGGATGCGGAAGGCCCCGGTGGCCGGCCTGGCTGGGCCTGAAACCGGGGCCTTCGGGTGCACGCTG
>NZ_JBEZKZ010000100.1:0-21774 GCF_040651895.1 Streptomyces sp. NPDC048352 | reverse complement strand
CGCGTACTGGACGTACTCGGGCGGGCCCGACAACGCGGCGAGGTGCGGTGCCAGGCGTCGCAGGGCAGGCGGGACTTTGCGGACACCCCCTAGGGAGTGCCGTCGCAGCGGCTCCGGCCGCCCGCAGGGCGGGGCCCACCGGCCAGGAGGGACTGCGACGACACGGCCTGGCGGCACGGCCGTGGCCGCGGGCGCCCGCTCGGGGCGTCCGCGGCCGCGGCGCGTCTCAGAGCCAGCCGCGCTGGGCGGCGCGCAGGCCGGCCTCGAAGCGGCTGGTGGCGTTGAGCCGCTCCATCAGCGCGGACATCTGGCGCCGGACGGTGCGCAGGGAGACGCCGAGCCGCTTGCCGGCGGCCTCGTCGGTCATCCCGGAGGCCAGCAGCTTGAGCAGCTCCCGTTCGCCGGCGGTGATCCCGTCGTCGCCGGCCTGCTCGCGGGCGGCGCCGAGCGGGACGGCCTGCTCCCAGGTCTGCTCGAAGAGGCTGACGAGGGAGGCCACGATGCCGGGGGCGGTGGTGCACAGGGCGCCGAGCCGGGAGTTCGCGGGGTCGATGGGCACCACGGCGGTCTTCCGGTCGAAGATCACCAGGCGGGGCGGCAGCACGGGGCAGGTGCGGACCTGCGCCCCGAGGTCGGTCTCCCACTGCACGTAGGCCAGGGTGGCCGGGTCGTTGCGGACGCTGTCCTGGTAGATCGACCGCAGCTGGACCCTGCGGCGCAGGGCGTCCTCGTCCAGCGGCCGCGAGGCGTCCAGGCTCGCCTGGGACTGCGCTCCGCCCGGCATGATGGAGAGGCATTCGACGGTGAGGTCCCGGGCGAGGACTTCCAGCCGGGACTGGATGGCGTCGAGGCCCACGAGCCGTTCGGCGCCGTCGGACTCGGTGTTGGGCCGCAGGCCCGCGTACTCCGCGACGGCGCGGGCCGCGGCCGCCTTGCTGGCCGCCAGCTCCTGCTGACGCCGGATCAGGTCTTCTTCCTGGCGGCGCAGGATCTGCTCGAGCCCCGCCTCCGGGCTGACGGCCCGCAGCCCGCCCGCCTGGTCCCGGGACGGAGTGAGCAGGTCGAGGTCGACGAGCCGGTCGAGCCCCTCGCGCACCTGCGCCTCGCTCAGCCCCAGCCGTTCCCCCAGTTCGGCCACTCCGCCGGTCGGATCGGCGAGCATCTCCCGGTAGACGGCCTCGACGAGCGTATCCAGTCCCAACGCTTCCAGCATGCTGTGCCCCCCGGCCTGTCGGTCACGGCGGACGACTTCCCGCCGATCTGTCTTGATCTTAAAGGTGCGCAGGTCGAGCCATAGGCGGTCTCTTTCGATCTTGTCGGATCGGGCGTGCGATCGGCACCAAGGTGCCTGACACCTTGGTGCCATAGGAAACCTCTTCTGCACCCATACGGCGGCCGCCAGGATGGTGTCCACCGGGACGGCGGGGCACGGAGCCCCACCCCAGGCCAGGGCCGAAAGGCCGGACCGGTGCAGCGCGCGCCCCACTCGCACCACACCGCAACCGCTCGTGTTCCAGGGGGATTCCATGTCTCGCACCGCTCGCCTGATCGCTGCCGCCGGCCTCACCGCCCTGCTGTCCGCCACCGCCGCCGTCGCGGTCACCACGGGCCCGGGCACCATCGGCTGGGACTCGGTCCAGGCGGCCACGGCCCCCGGCACCATCGGCTGGGACTCGGTGCGGGCGGCGGGTGCCCAGACGATCGGCTGGGACTCCGCGGCCACCGACGAGCGCACCATCGGCTGGGACTGACCGCCGTCCGCCTCTGCGATCATTGGCCCATGCCGGAGATCGCTGGGTACGAGGGCGGCCCGCTGGTGGACGGGTCGCGGTTCCTCGACACGCCCCTCTTCTGGCCCTGCCACCTCGGTGCGAGCCTGCGCGGCGAGGAAGCGCAGGCCAACGCCCTGGGCCCCGACTGGGACGACGCCCAGGAGCTGTCCGCGACCCTCGCCTCCCCGGGCGCCTGGCCCGTGTTCACCGTCCCCCTGCACTCCGGGTACGTGCTCCACGTCGTCTACCGCAACTGGGACGGCGACCACGGCGTCGACTACCTGCTGCTGCACCCCGACTGGCCGCGGGCCGTCACACTGGCGGCCGTCGACGGCCACTTCATGGGGCCCGGGCTGTCCTGGGCCGAGCTGGAGGCCTCGGCCGGCCTGGACGCCACGACCGGCGTCACCGATCCGGACGCCCGGCTGCTGCTGCTGTTCCCGATGCTCGGTGACGCCGACGTACCGCAGGGGGCGGCGCCCCGCCTCGCCTCGGCGCTGGAGGCGCTCACCGTCGTCGAGGACCCGGCCGGGCTCGCCCGCACGCTCCTGGTGAACCAGGGCCTGTGGAGCCCCGCCCGCTGGCGCGACGCCCACGGCACCCGGGTCTGCGACGGCTCGCACAGCTACCGGAACCCGCTCAACGGCTTCGCACTGCCCGCCCCGCAGCTGGCCGCCGCGGCCGAGGCGCTGAACGGCCGATAGCCGCGCGGGGATTCCGTCCGCACCGTGACGCACGCCACACGGCCGTCCGCACACCTCCCCCGGAAACGCCGAAACCGCAGGTGCAATCGTTTCTGCACCTGCGGTCTACGGTGGGGCGGGTGGGACTCGAACCCACGGCCGACGGATTATGAGTCCGCTGCTCTAACCGGCTGAGCTACCGCCCCTTTACGGCGTGGCGCGTACATGTGTGCGCGCCGTCTGCCGCAGCATAGCCGCTCATACGATCTCCTGCCTCGGATGCCCCGCATGATCGGCTGCGCTTGCTCAGAGAGACCGTACCGACGGCTGCCCGGTTCCCCGATCAGGGCAAAAAGAAAGAGGACCCGCCCGGGTCCTCTTCCTCTTCTTGCTCCCCCGACTGGACTCGAACCAGTAACCTGCCGGTTAACAGCCGGCTGCTCTGCCAATTGAGCTACAGGGGACTGCGCTCCCCCGACTGGACTCGAACCAGTAACCTGCCGGTTAACAGCCGGCTGCTCTGCCAATTGAGCTACAGGGGATTGCTGCGGTGCACCGAACAGCCCCACCTCCGGCCTTGCCGGGGGGCGAGCGCTCGTTGCGAGACATAGATTAGCGCAAGCAGGGGGGTGCTCCGCCAATCGGTATCGCGGCAGGCCGGGCACCGAGACGACGAAGGGTGGAAGGCATGCGCTACAAGGTCACGTTCCTCGCCGGAGTGGCCCTCGGGTACGTGGTGGGCACGGCCGCGGGCCGGGAGCGTTACGAGGAGATGAAGAAGTCCGCCCGGCGGATCGCGCAGAACCCGGCGGTGCGCAACGCCGCCGAGTCCGCCGGGCAGACCGGGCGGCAGTTCGCGGGCAAGGCGCTCACGGTGGTGGGCGACAAGGTCGGCGACGCCGTGCCCGACTCCCTGGCGAAGCGCGTGCGGTCGCTGCGCGAGCGCGGGCAGGGCACCGAGGACGAGTGGGGCACGAGCAACACCTGAGGCGGCTGGTACCGGCCCGGCGTGCGGCAGAATTCTCCCCATGGGGATAGTCGCCGGGCTGGACAGCTCTTCCGCCTTCACACGCATCGTCGTCTGCGACACGGACACGGGGGCCGTGCTGCGCCAGGGCTACGCGCCCCATCCGCAGCCCGCCGGTGAGACCGTCCCCCATGAGACCGACCCGCAGGCCTGGCTGCTCTCCCTCGGCGAGGCCGCCGGGGGCGGGCTGCTGGAGGGCGTCCAGGCCATCGGCGTCTCCGCCCAGCAGCACGGCGTACTGCCGCTGGACGCGCAGGGCGCGCTGGTCCGCCCGGCCCTGGTCGGCAACGACAAGCGCGGGCAGGCCGCCGCGGCCGATCTGGTCGAGGCGCTCGGCGGGCGGGCCGCCTGGGTGGCGGCCGTGGGCTCGGTCCCGCACTCCGCGCAGCCGATCGCGAAGCTCGCCTGGCTGGCCCGTACCGAGCCCGAGGCCGCACGCCGGGTGGCGGTGCTGATGTCCCCGCACGACTGGCTCGTCTGGCAGCTGCTCGGCCGGCCCGTGCGGCGCACCACCGACCGGGCCGGCGCCTCGGGCACCGGGTACTGGTCGGCGGCCACCGGCGCGTACCGCCCCGACCTGGTCGAGCTGGCGCTCGGGCACCAGGCGCTGCTGCCCGAGGTGCTCGGTCCCGCCGACGCCGCCGGGATGACCCCGGAGGGGCTGCTGATCTCCGCCGGGACCGGGGAGACCACGGCCGCCGTGCTCGGGCTGGGCCTGGGGCCGGGGGACGCGGTGGTCTCGCTCGGGGCCTCCGGCTCGGTGATGGCGGTGCACCACGAGGCGCTCTCGGACGCGGGCGGCCTGATCACCTCGCTCGCCGACGCGGGCGGCATGCACCTGCCGGTGGTGAACACCTCCAACGCCGTACGGGCCCTGCGGGGCACCGCCGACATGCTGGGCACCGACCTGGAGGGACTGAGCGCGCTCGCGCTGAAGTCGACTCCGGGTGCACACGGGCTCGTGCTCCTGCCGTACCTGGAGGGAGAGCGGACACCGAACCTGCCGCACGCCGCCGGGACCCTGAGCGGGCTGCGCCGGGACTCGATGAAGCCCGAGCACCTCGCGCGGGCCGCCTTCGAGGGCATGCTGTGCGGGCTGGTGGACGCGCTCGACGTGCTGCGGCACCGGGGGGCGCAGATACGCCGGGTGTTCCTGCTCGGAGCCGCCGCCGAGCTGCCCGCCGTACAGGCCGCGGCTCCGGGGCTGTTCGGGACGCAGGTGGTCGTGCCCGCTCCGGCGGACTACGCGGCGCTGGGCGCGGCCCGCCAGGCGGCCTGGGCGCTCGGGGTGCAGCAGGGCACGCTGGCCCCGCACGTCCCGCCGCTGTGGCCGGCTCCGGCGGCCCAGGTGTTCGAGCCGGGCGAGGAGTTCGCGGCCTGGCAGGCGGTCCGTCAGCAGTACGTCACGACGCGGGAGCAGCTGCACCCCGGCGCCTTCGCGTTCTAGCTCCTTCGCGTTCTGGGCCGCGGGGCCGTGGTGGCCTACTCCTTTTGACCGGGCTTTGCGAAATCCGGTGGGATCAGGCCACCGGTTGGCACAAGATGGAGTGAACCCCCCTCGATCTTGCCTACCGGAGCCTGCGCGTGCTCATACGACTGCTGCGGACCCACCTGGGTCCGTACAAGAAACCCATCGCCGTACTGGTGCTGCTGCAACTCCTGCAGACCAGTGCGAGCCTCTACCTGCCCACGCTCAACGCGGACATCATCGACAACGGTGTCGTCAACGGGGACACCGGTTACATCCTGCGTTTCGGCGCGCTGATGCTCGGTGTCTCCCTCGTCCAGCTCGTCTGCAACGTCGGGGCCGTCTACTACGGGGCCCGCACCGCGGCCGCGCTCGGCCGGGACGTGCGGGCCTCCGTCTTCGACCGGGTGCAGAGCTTCTCCGCCCGGGAGATGGGCCAGTTCGGCGCCCCGTCGCTGATCACCCGGACGACGAACGACGTCCAGCAGGTCCAGATGCTGGTCCTGATGACCTTCACCCTGATGGTGTCGGCGCCGATCATGTGCGTCGGCGGCATCGCCATGGCGCTCTCGCTCGACGTGAAGCTGTCGGGCGTCCTGCTCGCGGTGGTGCCCGTGCTGGGCGTCTCCGTCGGCGCGATCGTCTGGAAGACGCGGCCGCTGTTCCGTCTGATGCAGGAGCGCCTCGACGTCGTCAACCGCGTGCTGCGCGAGCAGATCACCGGCAACCGGGTGATCCGCGCCTTCGTGCGCGACGACTACGAGGAGGAGCGCTTCCGGAAGGCGAACACCGCGCTGACCGACGTCTCCCTGGCCTCGGGCAAGCTGCTCGCCCTGATGTTCCCCGTCGTCATCCTGGTCGTGAACATCTCCAGCGTGGCCGTCATCTGGTTCGGCGCGATGCGGGTGGACAACGGCGACATGGAGATCGGCCAGCTGACCGCCTTCCTGGCGTACCTGATGCAGATCGTCATGGCCGTGATGATGGCCACCTTCATGTTCATGATGGTGCCGCGCGCCGAGGTCTGCGCCGAGCGCATCCAGGAGGTGCTCGACACCAGGTCCAGCGTGGTCCCGCCCACCGACCCGGTGCGCACGCTCGCCCGGAGCGGGCAGCTCGAACTGCGCGGCGCCGACTTCCGCTATCCCGGCGCCGAGGCCCCGGTGCTGCGCGGGGTGGACCTGGTGGCCCGCCCCGGCGAGATCACGGCGGTGATCGGCTCCACCGGCAGCGGCAAGTCCACGCTGCTGGGGCTGGTGCCCCGGCTGTTCGACGCGACCGGCGGCGAGGTGCTGGTCGACGGGGAGGACGTACGCCGGATCGACCCGGAGCTGCTGGCCCGGACGGTCGGGATGGTCCCGCAGAAGCCGTACCTCTTCTCCGGGACCATCGCCTCCAACCTGCGATACGGACGCCCCGACGCGACCGACGAGGAGCTGTGGCGGGCCTTGGAGGTGGCCCAGGCCAAGGACTTCGTGTCCGCGCTGGAGGGCGGGCTGGAAGCGCCCATCACCCAGGGCGGCACCAACGTCTCCGGCGGCCAGCGCCAGCGCCTGGCGATCGCCCGCACCCTCGTGCAGCGCCCGGAGATCTACCTCTTCGACGACTCCTTCTCGGCGCTGGACTACGCGACGGACGCGGCGCTGCGCGCGGCGCTCGCCCGGGAGACCGAGGAGGCGACGGTGGTCATCGTCGCCCAGCGGGTCTCCACGATCCGCGACGCCGACCGGATCATCGTCCTCGACGAGGGCCAGGTGGTGGGCGAGGGACGCCACCACGAGCTGATGGCCGGCAATGAGACCTACCGGGAGATCGTGCTCTCCCAGCTGACGGAGGCGGAGGCCGCATGAGCGGGCCCGGAGGACGGATGATGATGGGGCCGGGCCAGCGGTCCCTGGACTTCAAGGGGTCCGGCAAGCGGCTGCTCGCCCAGCTGGCGCAGGACCGGGCCAAGCTGGGCGGCATGGTCGCGGCCGTGGTCGGCAGCGTCGGCTGCGCGGTGGTCGGGCCGAAGATCCTCGGCGAGGCCACCGACCTGGTGTTCGCGGGGATCGTCGGCCGGCAGATGCCGGACGGCCTCACCAAGCAGCAGGCGCTGGACGGGCTGCGCGCCAAGGGCCAGGGCGGCATGGCGGACATGCTGTCCGGCACGGACTTCACCCCCGGCCAGGGCATCGACTTCGGTGCCGTCGGGGTCACCGCGGTCTGGGCGCTGGTGGTGTTCACCCTGGCGGGCCTGCTGATGCTGGTCGCCACGCGGCTGTCGAACCACGTGATGAACGGCACCGTGTACCGGATGCGCGAGGAGCTCCAGGCGAAGCTGTCGCGGCTGCCGCTGTCGTACTTCGACCAGCAGAAGCGCGGTGAGGTGCTGAGCCGCGCGACGAACGACATCGACAACATCGGCCAGACCCTCCAGCAGACGATGGGCCAGCTGATGAACTCGCTGCTCACGATCGTCGGCGTGCTGGTGATGATGTTCTGGATCTCGCCGCTGCTGGCGCTGGTCGCGCTGGTGACCGTCCCCGTCTCGGTCGTGGTCGCGGCGAAGATCGGCAAGAAGTCCCAGCCGCAGTTCGTGGCGCAGTGGAAGACCACGGGTGCGCTGAACGCCCACATCGAGGAGATGTACTCCGGCCACTCGCTGGTGAAGGTCTTCGGGCGGCAGAAGGAGTCGGCGGCGGTCTTCGCCGAGCAGAACGAGGAGCTGTACCGGGCCTCGTTCAAGGCGCAGCTGGTCAGCGGCATCATGCAGCCGGTGATGTTCTTCATATCGAACATCAACTACGTGCTGGTGGCGGTCGTCGGCGGTCTGCGAGTGGCCTCGGGCACCCTGTCGATCGGTGACGTGCAGGCCTTCATCCAGTACTCGCGCCAGTTCTCGATGCCGCTGTCGCAGGTGGCGTCGATGGCGAACCTGGTGCAGTCGGGCGTCGCCTCGGCGGAGCGGGTGTACGAGCTGCTGGACGCGCCGGAGCAGGAGCCGGACGCGGAGGTCCCGGAGCGTCCGCAGGAGCTGCGCGGCCAGGTCACCCTCGACAAGGTCGCCTTCCGCTACGAGCCCGACAAGCCGCTCATCGAGAACCTGTCGCTGACCGTGGAGCCGGGCCAGACGGTCGCCATCGTCGGCCCGACGGGCGCGGGCAAGACCACGCTCGTCAACCTGCTGATGCGGTTCTACGAGGTCACGGGCGGGGAGATCGCCCTGGACGGGGTGGACATCGCGAAGATGACCCGCGAGGAGCTGCGCGGCGGGATCGGCATGGTGCTCCAGGACACGTGGCTGTTCGGCGGCACGATCGCGGAGAACATCGCCTACGGTGCCTCGCGCGAGGTCACGCGCGCCGAGATCGAGGAGGCCGCGCGGGCGGCGCACGCGGACCGCTTCATCCGCACCCTGCCGGACGGCTACGACACGGTGCTGGACGACGAGGGCGCGGGTGTCAGCGCGGGCGAGAAGCAGCTGATCACCATCGCCCGGGCGTTCCTGTCGGATCCGGTGATCCTGGTGCTGGACGAGGCGACGAGCTCGGTGGACACCCGTACCGAGGTGCTGATCCAGAAGGCGATGGCGCGCCTGGCGCACGGCCGTACGTCCTTCGTGATCGCGCACCGGCTGTCCACGATCCGCGACGCGGACGTGATCCTGGTGATGGAGAACGGCTCGATCGTGGAGCAGGGTACGCACGAGGAGCTGCTGGCCTCGGACGGCGCGTACGCGCGGCTGTACGCGGCGCAGTTCGCGCAGGCGGTGGCCGAGGTCGACTGACCGGGGGCGACGCGGCGGCGGCCGCGGCCGTGCGGGTGGGGGCGTCCTTCGGGGCGCCCCCTTCCCGCGTCGGCCGGGTCAGTCGAGGTAGCCGCGCAGCTGGTCGGCGAAGGCGTGGTCGCGCAGCTTGTTGAGGGTCTTGGACTCGATCTGGCGGATCCGCTCGCGGGTCACGCCGAAGATGCGGCCGATCTCCTCGAGGGTGCGGGGCCGGCCGTCGGCGAGCCCGTACCGGAGCTGGACCACCTTGCGCTCGCGTTCGCCGAGGGTGGAGAGGACGGCTTCGAGGTGCTCGCGCAGCAGGAAGAAGGCGGCGGACTCCATGGGGGAGGCGGCGTCGCCGTCCTCGATCAGGTCGCCGAGCGCGACGTCGTCCTCCTCGCCGACGGGGGCGTGCAGGGAGACGGGCTCCTGTGCAAGGCGGAGCACCTCCAGGACCCGCTCGGGGGTCAGTTCCAGGTGGACGGCGACCTCTTCGGCGGTGGGCTCGTAGCCGCGTTCCTGGAGCATGCGGCGCTGGACGCGCACGACCCGGTTGATCAGCTCGACGACGTGGACGGGCACGCGGATGGTGCGGGCCTGGTCGGCGAGGGCCCGTGACATCGCCTGGCGGATCCACCAGGTGGCGTAGGTGGAGAACTTGTAGCCGCGGGCGTAGTCGAACTTCTCGACGGCCCTGATGAGTCCGAGGTTCCCCTCCTGGACCAGGTCGAGCATGGTCAGGCCGCGGCCGACGTAGCGCTTGGCGACGGAGACGACGAGCCGCAGGTTCGACTCGATGAGACGGCGCTTGGCCATCCGGCCCATCACCACGAGTTTGTCGAGGTCGACGGCGAGCTGGGAGTCGAGGTCGGCGGCGCCGGCGAGTTTCTCCTCGGCGAAGAGTCCCGCTTCCACCCGCCGTGCGAGTTCCACCTCTTCGGCGGCGGTGAGCAGCGGGATCCTGCCTATCTCGCGCAGGTACTGGCGGAACAGGTCTGCGGACGGCCCGGTTCCGGCACCGCTGTCGCTGCCGCGCGGGCGCTGCGGCGGCACCGGCTCGATCAGTTCGAGGACTTCGGGCTCTTCTTCCCCGGCGTCTTCCACGGCCTCGGCCTCGGGATCCGGATCGGAGGCGTCGTCGGCGGGGCGGCTCACGTTCACGGTCACGGTCAGGGTCTGGGTCTGCACGGGGGCGACCTCCAGGGCTCCGAGGACGGTGGCACCGCACCTCAGTGTGGGGTACGACACATCGCTGCCACGAGGGGCGTGCGAGCACTTTCTGAGCCCGCTGCGTGACGGATGGTTACCCCCGGGCGGGAAGCCCGATGCGGATCGGACTCATGTCCGATCCGCTGCCGCCTCAGGCCATCCAGAAGAAGACGGCCGTCATCCGCTTGTCCTCCAGGGTGGTGCCCCAGTAGCCGGTGGCGCTGTGGATGAGGTTGGCGGAGTACAGCAGCAGGCGGTTGTAGCGGTGCGGGACGCGGACGTCCTCGGTGAAGGAGTCGGCGGGGACGAAGCGGGTGCCGAGGGCGTCGACGAGGTTGTCGTGCGGGGCGAGGACCTGGTTGCCGCCGAGGGTGCCGCCGGGCAGGCTCTGGCGGTAGAAGCTGGTGCCGCAGCCCCCGGGGGTGCCGGGGCTCAGGTAGAGGACGGCGGCGTACCGGCACACGGAGCGGGAGTCGGTGTGCGGGCGGGGTTCGCACTCGTCCTCGCCGACGACCTGGACGCAGTTGTGGTTGAAGGTGCCGGCGCCCCGAGGGTCCTCGGCCCAGATCCGCCCGGCGCCGGTGGCCCGGCGCACCAGCTCCTCGACGCGGGCCAGTTCGGCCGGCTCCAGCGCGGGCATGGCGCGCAGGCCCGGCCAGGGCTCCGGTTTGTGCGGGGCGCCCTGCACCCAGTCCTCGGCGGCCAGCAGGCGGGCCCGTACGGCGTCCGGGTCGGGCAGGACGCCGTCCAGGACCCAGTAGTCGCGGCCGCGGGTCGGCTTGCGGTAGGGGAGCGCGCGAAGTGGCATGCGCGGAACGGTAGTTCGGGCCGCAGCCACCCCTCGCCAAAGCGGGCGCCAAGACTGCGGCAAGAGATGGTACGGGGCTACGCGGGCTCCACGCGGACCGCGCAGACCTTGAACTCCGGCATCCGCGAGACGGGGTCCAGGGCCGGGTTGGTGAGGGTGTTGGCGCGGCCCTCGCCGGGCCAGTGGAACGGCATGAACACGGTGTCCGCGCGGACGGCGTCCGTGACCCGGGCCGGGGCGACGGCGCGCCCGCGGCGGGAGGTCACCGCCAGCGGGACGCCGTCGGTGACGCCGAGGCGGGCCGCGAGGCGCGGGTGGAGTTCCACGAAGGGGCCGGGGGCGGCGGCGTTGAGCTCGGGCACGCGGCGGGTCTGCGCCCCGGACTGGTACTGGGCGACGACCCTGCCGGTGGTGAGCAGCAGGGGGTACTCGGCGTCGGGGACCTCGGCGGCGTCGCGGTGGGAGACGGCGGTGAAGCGGGCCCGGCCGTCGTCGGTGGCGAAGCGGTCGAGGAAGAGCCGGGGCTGTCCGGCGGAGCCTTCGGGGCAGGGCCAGAAGACGCCCTGTTCGGCTTCGATGCGGGGGTAGGAGATGCCGGAGTAGTCGGCCGGGCCGCCTTCGGAGGCGCGGCGCAGTTCCCCGAAGACCTCCTCGGGGTCGGTGGGGAAGCCCTTCTCCACGCCGAGGCGGGCGGCCAGCCCGTGCAGCACCTCCAGGTCGCTGCGGACCCCGGGCGGCGGGGTCAGTGCCCGGCGGCGCAGCAGGACCCGACCCTCCAGGTTGGTGGTGGTGCCGGTCTCCTCCGCCCACTGGGTGACGGGCAGCACCACGTCCGCGAGCGCGGCCGTCTCGGAGAGGACGACGTCGGCCACGGCGAGGAAGTCCAGGGAGCGGACGCGGTCCTCGACGTGGGCGGCGCGGGGTGCGGAGACCACCGGGTTGGAACCCATGAGCAGCAGGGCCTTGACGTCGCCGCCGAGGGCGTCGAGGAGTTCGTACGCGCTGCGGCCGGGGCCGGGCAGGCTCTGCGGGTCGACGCCCCAGACCCGGGCCACGTGCTCGCGGGCCGCCGGGTCGGTGAGCTTGCGGTAGCCGGGGAGCTGGTCGGCCTTCTGGCCGTGCTCCCGGCCGCCCTGGCCGTTGCCCTGGCCGGTGAGGCAGCCGTAGCCGGAGTGGGGGCGCCCTGCCCGGCCAGTGGCGAGGCAGAGGTTGATCCAGGCGCCGACGGTGTCGGTGCCCTTGGACTGCTGCTCCGGACCCCGGGCGGTGAGGACCATCGCGGAGGAGGGGGCGCAGAACAGCTCCACGGCCCGGCGCAGTTCCGGTACGGGGACCCCGGTGATGCGCTCGACCAGTTCGGGCCAGTGGGCCATCGCGGCGGCCCGGGCGTCCTCCCAGCCGGTGGTACGCCCGGCGATGAACTCCTCGTCGGTGCGGCCCTCGGCCACCACCAGGTGCAGCAGCCCGAGGGCCAGGGCGAGGTCGGTGCCGGGGCGCGGCGCCAGGTGCAGGTCGGCCTGCTCGGCGGTGCGGGTGCGGCGGGGGTCGACGACGACGAGGGTGCCGCCGTTGGCCTTGAGTTCGGTGAGGTAGCGCACGAAGGGGGGCATGGTCTCGGCGGGGTTGGAGCCGACGAGGATGACGCAGCCGGTGCGGGGGATGTCCTCCAGCGGGAAGGGCAGTCCCCGGTCGAGGCCGAAGGCCCGCTGGTGCGCGGCGGCGGCCGAGGACATGCAGAAACGGCCGTTGTAGTCGATCTGCGAGGTGCCGAGGGCGACACGGGCGAACTTGCCGAGGGCGTAGGCCTTCTCGTTGGTGAGGCCGCCGCCGCCGAAGACGCCGACGGCGTCCGGGCCGTGGGCGCGGCGCGTGCGGGCGAGGCCCTCGGCGACGGCGTCGAGGGCCTCCTCCCAGGTGGCCGGTACGAGCGGCCCGCCGGCGTGGGTGCGGACGAGCGGTTCGGTCAGGCGTACCCGGGAGGAGAGCACGGCGGGGGCGGTGCGGCCCTTGCCGCACAGCGCGCCCCGGTTGACGGGGAACCCGGTCCGCTCCTCGACCGCAACCGACCCGTCGGCGGTGGGGCGCAGGTTCATGCCGCACTGCAGGGCGCAGTAGGGGCAGTGGGTGGCGGTCGCTTCCGGGGAGCTGTGCATACGCCCCAGGGTGCGGCGGGGGTGTTACGCGGGGGCCTCACCTCGCGTTACACGTGGGGTACGCAGGCCTCCCAGCGCCCGCCACCGCGCGGTGAGCCGCACCCGACGGCGTGGCGAGGTGCGGTGTGGGGCGGCGCAGGGCAGGCGGGACTTTGCGGACACCCCCCAGGCTGCCGGGGCCAAGGCTGAGGAGACCATGACCGCGCCTCAAGACGACGTGCCCTTCGACCTCGACATCGATCTGGTACGCCTCGCGCGGTGAGCCCGGCCTACTGCCCGGTCAGGTACTTCACCGTCAGGCCCGCCGTCCAGCCGCCGTCCACGGCCAGCTCGGCTCCCGTCACGTAGCCGGCGGCGTCGGAGAGGAGGAAGGCGACGGCTGCCGCGATCTCCTCGGGGACGCCGACGCGGCCCAGCGGGGCGCCGGGGTAGTTGCCCTCGCCCGCCCGGATGCCGACCGGGGCGGTCATGGGGGTCAGCGTCATGCCCGGGTGGACGGAGTTGACGCGGATCCTCGCCTCGGCCAGCTCGACGGCGCCGATCTTCGACAGCCCCCGCACGCCCCACTTGGAGGCTCCGTAGCCGGCGGTGAGGGCGAGGCCGGTGAGGCCGGCCGCGGAGGAGATGTTGACGATGGACCCGCCGCCGTTCGCCCGCATCAGGGGTATCGCCGCCTTGAGGCCGATGAACACGCCGACCAGGTTGACCTCCACGACCCGGCGGAAGTGCTCGACGCTCTCGTGTTCGAGGAACTGGCCGGTGGAGATGCCGGCGTTGTTCACGAGCCCGTCGACACGGCCGAACTCCGCGACCGCGTAATCCAGCACCGCCTGCCAGTCGGCTTCGCTCGTCACGTCGTGCCGCATGAAGCGGGCGTCGGCGCCGAGTGCGGCGGCGGTCGCGGCGCCCTCCGCCTCCAGCAGGTCGGTGATCAGCACCCGTCCGCCCCCGTCCATGACGGCCTGCGCCGCCGCCGCTCCCAGCCCCCGGGCCCCACCGGTGATGACCACGACCTTGTCGCTCAGATCCACCACAGCCACGTTCCGCACCCCTGACGCAGACACATCCCCATATGACTAATCGGCATAGGCCGATCGCGGCGTCAGTCTGCCAGAGCGGCCAGGACCCGCGACACCCCCTGCTCCTTGGGTCCGAGGAACCTCGGCTCCGGCTGGAAGGCCGCGTCGAGAGCGGCCTTGCCGGCCGCGAAGACCTCGCGGGCGCCGCCGTAGTACCAGGTGGAATCGTGCTCGTCGTCGACGCCGACGCCGTAGGACTCCACGCCCGCCGCCTGGCACAGGGCCACCGCGCGGTGGATGTGGAAGTGCTGGCTGATCAGTACCGCTCGGCGCACCCCGAATATCTCCCGGACCCGCACGCACGAGTCCCACGTGTCGAATCCGGCGTAGTCGCTGACGATCCGGTCGTCCGGTATGCCGTGCCCCCTGAGGTACGCCCGCATGGCGCCCGGCTCGTCGTACTCGGTGCGGCTGTTGTCCCCGGTCACCAGGACCACCTTGACCTTGCCGGCCCGGTACAGCTCCACGGCCGCGTCGAGCCGGTACGCCAGGTACGGGGTCGGCCGGCCCCTCCACAGCCCGGCGCCGAAGACCACCGCCACCCCCGCGTCGGGCGCCCCGGCGGTGGTCCGCAGCCGGTCCGCGGCCGCGGCGTGCGTCCACGTCGACGGCAACAGCGCCAGGACGCACAACGCCATCACCGCCTGCACGGCCCGCCGGCGGACCCGCACCGCCCTCCACCGCCCCCGCCCCGGCCCCGCGGGCCGCGACCGCCCCGCCGAAGCGGCCACGGCCCTCCTCCCCCACACAGGCTTCCCCATGACCGCTCCCCCTCGCTCCACACGCCTGTCGCACACCTGCCACACGCCTCTCGCACGCAATGACGAACCGCCCGTGCCGCCAGTTCCGGACACCCCGCCTTTCACTCGTACGAATGAGCGAGTGAGCAGGAGGAAAACACCCGTCATCCGCGCGCAACACCCCCGCAACCCGGACCCCGCAGGATCGGTCCATGACGGAGCCGGTGCACCCTCCCGCCACCCACCCCCTCCCACCCTCCATCCCCTTCGGCACCGCGGCCGAGCTGCTGACCCGGATCACCGACCAGCTCGGCACCCAGCTCAGCGGCCTGCGCCCGCCCCGCACCCGGCACCACGGAGTCCCCCCATGCAGCCCACCCTCGTCGCCGTGGCCCACGGCAGCCGCGACCCGCGCGCCCCGCACACCGTCCACGCCCTGCTCGAACGGGTCCGCGAACTCCGCCCGGCCCTCGACGTCCGGCTCGGGCACATCGAGCTGAACCGGCCGCTGCTGGCCGACACCCTGCGGGACGCCGCCGGCCCGGCCGTCCTCGTACCGCTGCTCCTCGGCCGCGGCACCCACGTCAAGCGGGACCTCCCCGCCGCCGCGGCCCGCGCCGGGCACCTGCGGATCCGCATCGCCGTCCCGCTGGGCCCCCACCCGCTGCTGGCAGAGGCCCTCTTCGAGCGGCTCCTGGAGGCGGGCTGGACGCCCGGCACGGCCGTCGTGCTGGCCGCGGCCGGGTCCCTCGACCCGGACTCCGCCGCCGACACCCGCCGCAGCGCCGACCTGCTCTCCGAGCGGCTCGGCGGGGTCCCCGTCGTCCCCGCGTACGCCTCCGCCGCCGCGCCGAGCGTGGCGGACGCGGTCCGGGCGCTGGCCGCACGGGGCCACCACCGGGCCGCGGTGGCCTCCTACTTCGCCGCCCCGGGCCGCTTCGCCTCCGCGAGTGCCGCCGCCGCGGCCGGCCCGGCGGCGGCACCGCTCGGCGCGCACCCGGCGCTGGCCCGGCTGGTCCTGCGGCGCTACGACGAGGCGCTGGCCCGTCCCGCGCACCACCGGGAACTCGCCACCGCTTGACGCCCGGTCGGTTCGGATTGCTCGGATTGTCGGTGGCTCCGGTTAACGTCTGACCATGGAAGGCACCGCGCACGCCCCCGCCTGTGAGTCCACCGAGTCCTACGGTCCGGCCGCCACCGAGCGCTGGGCCGCCGAGCCCGACAAGCGGCCCGGCCGCACCGCCTTCCAGCGCGACCGCGCCCGGGTGCTGCACTCGGCCGCGCTGCGCCGCCTCGCCGGGAAGACCCAGGTCGTCACCCCGGGCACCCGTTCCTTCGAGTGGGACGCGAGCCCCCGTACCCGGCTGACGCACTCGCTGGAGTGCGCGCAGGTCGGCCGGGAGCTCGGCGCGGCCCTCGGCTGCGACCCCGACCTGGTCGAGGCGGCCTGCCTCTCCCACGACATGGGCCACCCGCCGTTCGGGCACAACGGCGAGGAGGCGCTCAACGAGTTCGCCAAGGACTGCGGCGGTTTCGAGGGCAACGCCCAGTCGCTGCGCCTGCTGACGCGGCTGGAGCCCAAACGGTTCGCCACCGGCCCGGACGGCACCCAGGTGAGCGTCGGCCTCAACCTGACCCGTGCCTGCCTGGACGCGGCCACCAAGTACCCCTGGGCGCGCGGCGGCCACCCCACCGACCCCGATTCGGTGAAGTTCGGGGCCTACGAGGACGACCTGCCGGTCTTCGAGTGGCTGCGGCGCGGCGCGCCCGCCGACCGCAAGTGCTTCGAGGCGCAGGTCATGGACTGGGCGGACGACGTCGCCTACTCCGTGCACGACTTCGAGGACGGCCTGCACGCCGGGCACCTCGACCCCAACCTCCTGTTCGCCGAGCCGGAGCGGACCGCCATCTGGCAGGTCGCGATCGGCCGGTACGTGCCCTCCGGGACCGCTCCGGAGGAGCTGCGCGAGGCGCTGGACCGGCTGATGGAGCAGGAGTGGTGGCCGCACGGCTACGACGGTTCGGCGGTGGCCCAGGCCCGCCTGAAGGACGCCACCAGCCAGCTGATCGGCCGCTTCTGCCTGGCGGCCGAGGGCGCCACCCGCGAGGCGTACGGTTCCGGCCGCCTCACCCGGTACGCGGCCGAGCTGGTCGTACCGCGCGAGGCGCGCAACGAGTGCGCGGTCCTCAAGGCGGTCGCCGACCTGTACGTGATGCAGCGCGACGAGCAGGAGCGGCTGAGGGCGGACCAGCGCATCGTCCTGGCCGAACTCGCGGAGGCCCTCAGCTCCCGGGCGCCGGAGGGCCTGGACCCCCAGTTCCGGGCGATCTTCGACGCGGCGCCGGACGACAAGGCCCGCAAACGCGCGGTCATCGACCAGATCGCCTGCCTCACCGACGCGTCCGCCCGCTCCCTGCACGCCCGCCTCACCCGCCGCGGGCGGCGCGCCGAAGGGTGAGCCGATCGGGCCACTCCCCCTTCACGCGGCAGGCTGGGTGCGGGACGCTCGAAGGCGGCCGCAAACGGCCGAGAGGTTATGAGGAGGCATCAGGTGGTCGACGCACATCAGACGTTCATCATCGTCGGCGCAGGGCTCGCCGGGGCCAAGGCCGCCGAGACGCTGAGGGCGGAGGGGTTCACGGGCCGGGTGATCCTGATCGGCGACGAGCGCGACCATCCGTACGAACGGCCCCCGCTGTCGAAGGGGTACCTGGTGGGCAAGGACGAGCGCGAGAGCGTCTTCGTGCACGAGCCGTCCTGGTACGCGAACGCCGACGTCGAGCTGCACCTGGGCCAGCCCGCCGTCCACCTGGACCGGGATGCCAAGACCGTGCGCCTGGGCGACGGCACCCTGCTGCACTACGACAAGCTGCTGCTGGCCACCGGGGCGGAACCGCGCCGCCTGGAGGTCCCCGGCACCGGCCTGGCAGGGGTGCACCACCTGCGCCGGCTCGCGCACGCCGAGCGGCTGCGGGGTGTACTGGCCGCCCTGGGCCGGGACAACGGCCACCTGCTGATCGCCGGCGCCGGCTGGATCGGGCTGGAGGTCGCGGCGGCGGCCCGCGGCTACGGCGCCGAGGTCACCGTGGTCGAGCCGGAGGCCACCCCGCTGCACGCGGTGCTCGGCCCGGAGGTCGGCCGGCTCTTCACCGACCTGCACGCCGAGCACGGCGTCCGCTTCCACTTCGGGGCGAAGCTCACCGAGATCGTCGGCCAGGACGGCATGGTGCTGGCCGTGCGGACGGACGACGGCGAGGAGCACCCGGCACACGCGGTGCTCGCCGCGATCGGCGCGGCGCCGCGGACCGCGCTCGCCGAGACCTCGGGGCTGGCCCTGGTCGACCGGGCGCACGGCGGCGGCATCGCCGTGGACGACTCGCTGCGGACCTCCGACCCGGACGTCTTCGCGGCCGGGGACGTGGCCGCCGCCCACCACCCGGCGGTGGGCACCCGGCTGCGCGTCGAGCACTGGGCGAACGCCCTCAACGGCGGCCCGGCCGCCGCGCGGGCCATGCTCGGGCAGGAGGTCTCGTACGACCGGGTGCCGTACTTCTTCTCCGACCAGTACGACGTGGGCCTGGAGTACTCCGGGTACGCCCCGGCGGGCGGCTACGACCAGGTGCTGATCCGCGGTGACGTGGGCAAGCGGGAGTTCATCGCGTTCTGGCTGTCCGACGGCCGGGTGCTGGCCGGGATGAACGTCAACGTGTGGGACGTCACGGGACACATCCAGGCCCTGATCAGGTCGAAGGCGCCGGTGGACCGGGAACGGCTGGCGGACCCCTCGGTTCCGCTGGAGTCCCTCGTGCCGCAGGAGGGTGCCTGACGGGTTCGCCGGCGTCCGGCCGTAGACTTCACGGGTGGCAGGACGGATCAACGACGACGACGTGAAGGCGGTACGGGACGCGGTCCCGATCGACGCCGTGGTCTCCGAGTACCTCCAGCTGCGCAACGCCGGCGGCGGCAACCTCAAGGGGCTGTGCCCCTTCCACGACGAGAAGTCCCCGTCCTTCCAGGTCAGCCCCAGCAAGGGCTTCTACCACTGCTTCGGCTGCCAGGCGGGCGGGGACACCCTCGACTTCATCATGAAGATCGACCACCTCTCCTTCTCGGAGGCCGTCGAGCGCCTGGCCGGCCAGGCCGGCATCACCCTGCGGTACGAGGAGGGCGGCTACACCGCCGGCACCAGCGGCCGCGGCGAGCGGATCCGCCTGGTCGAGGCGCACAAGGCCGCCGCCGTCTTCTACGCGGAGCAGCTCGGCGGCGCCGAGGCGGAGATCGGCCGCCGCTTCCTGGCGGAGCGCGGCTTCGACCAGGCGGCGGCCGAGCACTTCGGGGTGGGCTACAGCCCGGCCGGCTGGGACCACCTGACCCGGTTCCTGCGCGGCAAGGGCTTCACCGACAAGGAGCTGATCCTCTCCGGTCTGGCCCAGGACAGCCGCAGCGGCAAGCCCATCGACCGCTTCCGGGGCCGGCTCATGTGGCCGATCCGCGACATCAGCGGCGAGGTCGTCGGCTTCGGCGCGCGCAAGCTGCGCGACGACGACAACGGCCCGAAGTACCTGAACACCCCCGAGACGGCGATCTACAAGAAGTCCCAGGTGCTGTACGGCATCGACCTGGCGAAGAAGGAGATCGCGAAGACCTCCCGGGCGGTGGTCGTCGAGGGCTACACCGACGTCATGGCCTGTCACCTGGCCGGGGTGACCACCGCCATCGCCACCTGCGGCACGGCCTTCGGCGGGGACCACATCAAGATCCTGCGCCGGCTGCTGATGGACAACGCGACCGCCGAGGTGATCTTCACCTTCGACGGTGACGCGGCCGGGCAGAAGGCGGCGCTGCGGGCCTTCGAGGACGACCAGAAGTTCGCGGCGGAGACCTCGATCGCCATCACCCCGGGCGGGATGGACCCCTGCGACCTGCGCCTCGCGCAGGGCGACGGCGCCGTGGCCGGGCTGGTGGAGTCCCGGACCCCGCTGTTCGAGTTCGCCCTGCGGCACATCGTGGCCCGGCACAACCTGGAGAACCCGGCGGGCCGGGCGGCCGCGCTGGACGAGGCCGCGCCGGTGGTCGCGGGCATCAAGAACATCGCCATCCAGCACGAGTCGGCGGTCCAGCTGGCCGGCATGCTGGGCATCCGCGACGAGCAGTTCGTGGTCAAGCGGGTCGCGCAGCTGGCCCGCTGGGCGCGCGAGCGCGGCCAGCAGCCGCCGCAGCAGCAGCGCGGCCGGTCGTACGGGGACGCCCCCGCGCCCGCTCCCGCGCAGAGCGGCGGCCCCGCCCTGAACCTGCGCAGCCCCGCGCACCGCACCGAGCGCGAGCTGCTCAAGCTGGCGCTCCAGCGGCCGGAGCTGGTCTCCCCCGCCTTCGACGCGTACGGGATCGACGAGTTCACCGCTCCGCCGTACGCGGCGGTCCGCCAGGCCATCCAGGACGCGGGCGGCGCGTCGCAGGGCGGCGAGGGCTACGTGGCCCGGGTGCGCGAGGCGGCCCCGAACGACACCGTCCGCGCCCTGGTGACGGAGCTGGCGGTGGAGGCGATCCACGCCAAGACGGTGGACGACGTGTACGCGGGGGTCCAGCTGGTGCAGGTGCGGCTGCGCGCCGTGGACCGCCGGGTCCACGAGATCCAGGGCGCCCTGTCCCGGCTGGGCCCGCATGCCCCGCCGGAGCAGCACGCGGCGATCCAGCAGGAGCTGTGGGTGCTCCAGCAGTACGGCCAGCGCCTGCGCAACCGCGGCGCCGAGGGGCTGTAGGGCCGTAGCCGCTTCAGGTCCCGGGAGCGCTCAGCGGCGCAGCCAGTCACCGCCGGGTATCTCGGTGCCCGACCGCGCGAGGCGGTGGGCCAGGGGCGGGGCCGCCAGGTAGACCCAGGCCCGGACGCGGCTGCCGTCGGGCCGCACGGCCTCGCGGGCGACCCGGTCGTAGACGTTCCCCGGGCGTCCCGGGCCGGCGTACTCCTCCAGCAGGTCCAGCGCGACCAGCAGTTCCGCGTACGCGCCGGGCGCGGCGGTGACCAGCTCGCCGGCCACGGCGGAGCCGGGGCGGTCGACGGCGTACGGATAGCCGGGCCCCTCGTACAGCGCCGCGTCCGGCAGCCGGGCCGGCTCCTCGGCGGCGGTGCGGCCCCGCAGGAACAGGCGGTGGTTCACCTCCCCCGGCCGCAGCGTCCCGTACACGAAGAACGGCAGGACGCCGCCTTCCGGTTCCGGCCGGCCGACCGATGCCACAGGGCCTCCCCCGACGACGACTACGACTGCTTCCGCGCGGGCCCACCGTACGCACCGGGGTCGCGGCGCCTTCGCGGGCCCGGCGTCACCCGGACGGCGTGGGCGGACACGGATGCCCCCTTACGGCCCTGACCTGCGCCGATTCCTGTCGGCCGGGCGGCTCGGGCCGGATCTGACGGCGACTCAGCAGGCGGGCGCCGGGCACGCCGGTTTACCTCGAGACACGACCCCGTGTCCCCTGGAGTTACCCATGCGCCGCAGCACCGCCCACGTGCTCACCGCCACCGCGCTGACCGCCGTCGCCTTCGCCGGGCCGGTCGCCGGGGCGGTGGCCGCCGCGGGACTCGGCATGACCGCCTTCGCGCCCGGCGACTTCGCCGTACTGGAAGTCTGGCCGAAAAAGGCCGCTCCGGGCACCACCGTCACCGTGAACACGAAGGCCTGCGGCCGGGGCGGCCGGGCCGAGGGCGATGCCAGCACGGTGGACGGCGGCCGCTTCCCGCTGGTCCCGGGCACCCGCGGGGACGCGGTCACGGGCCAGTTCCGGGTCGGCCACGGCCTGCGGCCGGGCACCTACGAGATCGGCGCCACCTGCGCGGACGGCAAGTTCGCGACCGGCGACCTGATCGTCTCCGAGCGCGGCCCGCGGGGCCACGTCCGGACCGGGGTGGGTGGTGGCACGACCACCGCCACCGACCCCGCCAAGATCACGGCGGGAGCGGCCGTACTGGCCGCGGCCGCCGTCGGCGGTACCTGGCTCCGTCCAGGTCGACGAGGCCGCCGCGGTCAACCTCGCCACCGGCGCCTCCGCGCAGGTCTCGGCGAACGTCCTGGTCTCCGCCGCGGCCCC
>NZ_JBEZKZ010000099.1:0-21829 GCF_040651895.1 Streptomyces sp. NPDC048352 | reverse complement strand
ATCTTGCTCATGGTTACTTGTTCTCCTCGGTGCGGGCGGCGGGGCAGGCGCCGCGGGCCGGCGTCGGGCCGGCTTCGGGCGGGGCGTCGGGCCCGCGTCGCTCCGGCCTCGGGGGTGACGGCGGGCGGACGTCAGGGGGAGGACAGGGCGGCTTGTGCCGCCTCGCGGAGTGCCGTCGCGGTGTCCCGCGTCCACGGGTCGCCGTGGCCGAAGCAGGCCACGGACGGGGCCAACGCGGCCAGCCGGCGGAAGGAGGCGACCGCCTGGGCGCGGTCGACGTTGAAGACGCCCAGCATCACCTGGCCCACCCCCGCCACGCAGTCGCCCGTGAACAGAACCCCGTGCGCGGGCAGGTGCACGCCGATGCTGCCCGGAGTGTGACCCGGGGCGTGGACCACCACCGCCCCGTCGCCGAAGCCGAGCGCCTCGCCGTCCTCCAGCTCCCGGTCGACCCAGGTCGGCGGGGCCTCGGGGACCGTCAGCCCGTGCGCGTAGAGCGGGACTTCCCAGTCCAGCAGCACCGGCTCGGGGACGGGATGTTCGCCGCGCACCACCGGGGCGTCCAGCCGGTGGGCGAGCACCTGCGCGCCCCAGCGGGCGGCGAGTTCGCCTGCGGCGCCGACGTGGTCGCGGTGGCAGTGCGTCAGGACGATCCGCTCCAGTCCCTCGGGCGCCAGGCCGAGGGAACGTATCGCCTCCTCGATGGAGTCGGCCGAGCCGGCATGGCCGGCGTCGATCAGGGTGAGGGCTTCGCCGTCCCGCCAGAGATAGGCCTGGCCGATGGGGAAGCGCAGCATGTGGAGACGTTCGGGGATGACTTCTACAAGATCCATGACCGCGACCGTAGACCCTCGCACCCACCCCGCGGACGCGACTTAGCCGGGAGCAGAGTACGCCCAGGGCGCACTGCGCCCCGGGCGTACGCGGCACCGGCCCGCCGGCGTCAGACGCTCCTGGACGCCGCGTAGTTCACCAGGAACAGGGCCTCGGCGACCGACAGCCGCTCCAGCTCCTCGGGCGACACGCTCTCGTTCACCGCGTGGATCTGCGCCTGCGGCTCGCTCAGCCCGATCAGCAGCATCTCCGCCTGCGGGTACAGCGACGTCAGCGTGTTGCACAGCGGGATCGACCCGCCCATGCCGCTGATCTGCATCTCCTGGCCGTCGTACGCCTCGCGCAGCGCCGCCGCCATCGACGCGTACGCCGGGCTGCTCGTGTCCGCCTGGAAGGGCTGGCCCTGGCCCACCACTTCGAGCTCGAGCTTCGCCTTCCACGGGGTGTGCGCCACCAGGTGCGCCTCCAGCAGCTTGATGGCCTCGGCGGTGTCCACGCCCGGCGGCACGCGCAGGCTGATCAGCGCGCCCGCACTGGCGTGCACCGAGGGGGTCGCGCCGATGACCGGCGGGCAGTCGATGCCGAGCACGGTGACGGCGGGACGGGCCCACAGCCGGTCCGCGATCGTGCCCTCACCGATCAGCTCGACGCCGTCGAGCACCTTCGCGTCGGCGCGGAAGTCCGCCTCCGGGTACTGGAGGCCCTCCCACACCGCGTCCGAGGCGAGGCCGTCCACGGTCGTCGAACCGTCCTCGGAGCGCAGCGAGTCCAGCAGGCGGATCAGTGCGGCGAGCGCGTCGGGGGCGACGCCGCCGAACATGCCGGAGTGCAGGTTTCCGCCCAGAGTGTCGATCTTGACCTTGACGAGGGTCATCCCGCGCAGCGTGGCCGTCACCGTCGGCAGGCCGAGGCGGAAGTTGCCCGCGTCGCCGATGACGATGGTGTCGGCGGCCAGCAGCTCGGGGTGCGCCTCGGCGTACTGCTGGAGGCCGCCGGTGCCCTGCTCCTCCGAGCCCTCGACGATCACCTTCACGCTCACGGGCACCCCGCCGTTGGCCTTAAGGGCGCGCAGCGCCAGCAGGTGCATGATGAAGCCGCCCTTGCAGTCGGCGGCGCCGCGCCCGTACCAGCGGCCGTCGCGCTCGGTCAGCTCGAAGGCGGGGGAGATCCAGGCGGCCTCGTCCAGCGGCGGCTGCACGTCGTAGTGCGCGTACAGCAGGACGGTCGGGGCGCCCTCGGGGCCGGGCAGGAACCCGTACACGGACTGGGTGCCGTCCGGGGTGTCGAGCAGCGCCACGTCCTGGAAGCCTTCGGCGCGCAGGGCGTCGGCCACCCAGTTCGCGGCGGCCTGGCTCTCGCTCTGCGGGAACTGGGCCCAGTCCGCGACCGACTGGAAGGCCACCAGCTCGGTCAGCTCCGCCTTGGCGCGGGGCATGAGCGAGGCGACGGTCTCGGCGATCGGATTCTGCGGCATGGGCACGCTCCTCGTGGGTGCGACGTTGTGGTAAGTGCCGGGTACGGCGAATGCAAGGCGAAAGGCCGTCACGATCCTCGCACAGAGGGACGAGGCGGCGGCTCGCCGTAGGATTTCCACGGCATCGGAGCAACCGGGTGATCAGGAGCAGCAGCACATCGTGAGCAGCGACGACGACGTGAACGGCGCGAACGCAGAGCAGGCCGCTGAAGGGGCGGAGCAGGCCGCTCGGCGGGCGGACGAGGGGACCCCGGCCGGGGCGGCGGCCGAAGGAGCCGTCGAAGGGGCCCCCGGAGGGGCGGCGGACGGGGCCGGCGAGGGCACCGCGGAGGTGTGGGACGTCGTCGTGGTCGGCGCGGGACCGGCCGGGGCGTCGGCGGCGCGGGCGGCGGCCGTCGCGGGGCGGAGCGTCCTGCTGCTGGAGAAGGCCGAACTGCCCCGCTACAAGACCTGCGGGGGCGGCATCATCGGCCCCTCGCGCGACGCCCTCCCCCCGGGCTTCGTCCTGCCCCTCCAGGACCGCATCCACGCGGTCACCTTCTCCCTGAACGGCAGGCTGACCCGGACGCGGCGTTCGAAGAACATGCTGTTCGGGCTCATCAACCGGCCCGAGTTCGACGCGGCGCTCGTCGCGGAGGCCGAGAAGGCCGGCGCGACCCTGCGTACGGGCACGGCCGTGTCCCGGGTCGAGCAGCACGGCGCGTCCGTGCCCGACCGGCGCACGGTCGCCGTGGTGCTGGCGGACGGCGAGACCGTCCTGGCCCGGGCCGTGGTCGGCGCCGACGGCAGCGCCAGCCGGATCGGCGCCCACGTCGGGGTGGAGATGGACCAGGTCGACCTCGGCCTGGAGGCGGAGATCCCCGTCCCGGCGACGGTGGCCGAGGACTGGAAGGGCCGCGTCCTGATCGACTGGGGGCCGCTGCCCGGCAGTTACGGCTGGGTCTTCCCCAAGGGCGACACGCTCACCGTCGGGGTCATCTCGGCGAAGGGCGAGGGCGCAGCCACCAAGCGGTACCTGGACGACTTCATCGCCCGGCTGGGTCTGGCCGGCTTCGAACCCTCCGTCTCCTCCGGGCACCTGACCCGCTGCCGCAAGCCGGGCTCACCGCTCTCGCGCGGCCGGGTGCTGGTGGCGGGCGACGCGGCCGGACTCCTGGAGCCGTGGACCCGGGAGGGCATCTCCTTCGCGCTGCGCTCGGGGCGGCTGGCGGGGGAGTGGGCGGTCAAGATCTCCGAGGCGCAGGACGCGGTGGACGCGCGCCGCCAGGCGTTGAACTACGCCTTCGCGGTCAAGGCCGGCCTGGGCGTGGAAATGGCCGTCGGCAAGCGGCTGCTGACCGTCTTCGAGTCCCGTCCGGGGCTGGTGCACGCGGCGCTCACGGGCCTGCGCCCCGCCTGGACCGCCTTCGCCCGCATCACGCGCGGCTCGACGACGCTGCCCGACCTGGTCCGTACGCACCCGCTGGCCCGCAGGGCGCTGCACCTCCTGGACGACCGCCAGGCGCGGCGCGGCCGGGGATAGGCGCGGCAGGACCAGGCGGCGGCGCCGGGCGCCGGTTCCCGTGGACGACCGCGCGCGGTGGGCCGCCGGGAGGGGCCCGTCCGGGGCGGGGCGCCGGGGGGCCGGCGCCCCGCCGTGCGTGCGGGGGAGCGGGATCCCCGTGGGGGCCGGGCGGGGCCGGGCCGCCGCTCAGTGGGCCACCGCGATGCGGAAGACGGGGTGGTCCCCGGCGGCCGCCCGGAGTTCGGCGTCCGTGGACTGGGCGGTGACCCCCTGGAAGAACCGGTTGACCTCCCAGCCCCACTTCTCCAGGTAGGCGCGCAGTACGGCTGCCTTCTGCGCGGGGTCGGTCAGTTCCACGGCGGTGAAGGTGCGGACCTTGCGGCCGACGCGCAGCTCACCGCCGCCCGCCGCGCGCATGTTCCGGACCCACTGGGAGTGGCCGCGGGCCGAGACGAGGTACTGGTCGCCCCCGAAGGTGTGGGGGTTGACCGGGATGCGCTGCATCTGGCCGGAGGTGCGGCCGCGCACCGACAGCTCGGCCGTGCCGGCCAGGCTGACGCCGAGGCGGGCGAGCTTGCCGAAGAGGGCGTTGAAGCGGACGGCGAAGCGGCCGGCCTGGGCGTAGTACGGGGCGGAAGCGGTCATGGTGACCCTCCGGGGCTGTGGGATCAGGGGAACCGGCATTGACTCCGAGAGCACTGCTCTCGCTTGAGATCAGTGTGCACGGATCAGCGCACCGAAACAAGAGCGCTGCTCTCTGAAGTGAGCGGCGCTCCGGTTTTTGGGCAGTGCTCCAAGCCCGTGGCACACTGAGCCGCATGAGCACCGTGCGAGGAGCCAGGGAACGGGCCCGTATCGAGGTCACCGCCGCCATCAAGGACGAAGCGCGCCGCAGACTCGCGGCCGGGGGCGCCGCCGACCTCTCGCTGCGCGCCGTCGCCCGCGAGCTGGGCATGGTCTCCTCCGCCCTCTACCGCTACTTCGCCAGCCGCGACGAGCTGCTCACCGCGCTGATCGTCGACGCCTACGACAGCCTCGGCTCCGCCGCCGAAACGGCGGAGGCCGCCGCCCTCACCGCCGGCGCCCCGCCCCGTGCCCGCTGGATCGCCGTCTGTGAGGCGGTCCGCGGCTGGGCGCTGGCGCACCCGCACGAGTACGCCCTCATCTACGGCTCACCGGTCCCCGGCTACACCGCCCCCCTCGACACGGTCGGCCCCGCTTCCCGCGTGGCCAACGTGTTCATCGGCATTCTCCGGGCCGCCTACGAAGGCCGCGGCCTGGCGCTGCCGCCCCTGCCCGCGGCCCTGCGCTCCGAAGCCCTGCGGATGACCGCCGACTTCGCCGAGGGCCTGCCCCCCGAGGTCACCGCCGCCCTGGTCGCGTCCTGGGCACAGCTCATGGGACTGGTCTCCTTCGAACTGTTCGGCCAGTTCAACCGGGTCGTCGAGGAGCGCGGGGCCTTCTTCGCGCACGCCGCCGGACAACTGGCGCACTCGGTGGGACTGCCCGCCGCACAGCCGGCCGGGTAGCCATGCGGGCGGGGCGGGGCGGCCCGGTGGCGGGGCGGGACCGGTGACGGTTCGCTTGTCAGTTCCTCATACCAATCCGGGTGGTTCGGCTTTCACCGGGTTTCCGCGCGTCTAGTGTTCCTCGGGTCCCGCCCCCGCCCCGCCGCCCCGGAGGAACAGCCGTGGCCCCCGCCCGCGTACTGAAGGCCCTGTACGCCGTCGTCCTGATCGGGCTGCTCGCCGCCCCGGCGCCCGCCGTACCCGCCTCCGCGAGACAGGCCCCGCCCCTCCCGGCGGCGTCCGCTCCCCGGCTCCCCGGCGTGCCCGGCCTGGAGATCGGCGTGCCCGCCTACGTCTGGGCGGACGACCCGGTGCTGGCCGCCCTCACCGCCACCCGCCCCGCGGCCTCCGTGGTCGTCCTCAACCCCGGCAACGGCGACGCCCCCTTCGACGGCCCCTGGCGCGCCCGCGCCGACGCCCTGCGCGCCGGCACCACGGCCACCGGCGAGAGGACCAAGGTCCTCGGCTACGTCCACACCGACCACGGCAACCGGGACCCGGCGGCCGTCAGGGCCTCCGTCGACAACTACCTCAAGCCCTCGGGCGAAGGGGACGGCCGGCTCCACGTCGACGGCATCTTCTTCGACGTGGTCAGCCGCGACTGCGGTCCCGCCAACGCCACCCGCGACCACTACGCCGCGCTGCGGCGCTACGTTCAGGACACCCTCCACGCCGCCGACCCGGACGCGGACGACCTCGTCGTGAACAACCCCGGCACCGCCATCGCCGACTGCTACCTGGAGCCGGGCCACCGCACGGCCGACGTGTTCGTCACGTACGAGGACACCTACGCGGCGTACACCTCCGGCGGCTGGCAGGGGAACGTGTTCGACGCCCGTGGCGGCTACCGCCCCGGCACCGAACTCGATCCCACCGGCACCGCGTTCTGGCACCTCGTCCACGAGGTCCCCGACACCACCGCGATGCGCACCACCCTGCGCACCGCCTTCGGCCGCGGCGCCGGCTACGCCTTCGCGACCAGCGCGGCCATGCCCAACCCCTGGAACACCGCCCCGTCCTGGAAGTACCGCCCCCAGACCTCCTACGCGGCCACCCTGGGCGGCGACGACGCGGCCGGCTGACCCGCCCCGTGGCCGGCCTACGGCTCCTCGGGGCCGCCGAAGGGGCCGGCGGGTCCGAAGGCGTGGGCGGCGAAGCGGCCGGCGATCAGGCGGTGGGTCTCCGCGTCCGGGTGGAGGCCGTCGGGGAGGGGGAGCGCGGCGTGGTCGGTTTCGCCGTAGAGGACGAGGCCGTCGAGGTGGTGCAGGTCGGGGTCGTCGGCCGCGCGCGCCTTCACGAGACGGGCCAGTTCCTCCCGTACGACCCTCAGCGTCAGCTTCCCCGCGGCGACCTCGGCGGGGTCGCCCGTGGCCCGGAACCGCAGCCGTCCGGCGGCGAGTTCGGTGAAGTCCGTGGCGGTGGGGCCCGGCGTGTCCTCGTGGGCGGGGCACAGGATCGGTGAGACGACCAGCAGCGGTGTGCGGGGGTGGCCCTCGCGGATGGTGTCGAGGAAGCCGTGGACGGCGGGGCCGAAGGCGCGCAGGCGCATCAGGTCGTGGTTGACGAGGTTGATGCCGATCTTGACGCTGATCAGGTCGGCCGGGGTGTCGCGCAGGACGCGCGCGGTGAAGGGGTCCAGCAGGGCGTTGCCGCCCAGCCCCAGGTTGACCAGCTCCACCCCGCCCCGGGCGGCGGCCAGGGCCGGCCAGCTCGTGCTCGGGCTCGCGGCGTCGGAGCCGTGGCTGATCGAACTGCCGTGGTGCAGCCACACCCTGCGGCCCGGGTCCGGGCAGGGTTCGACCGGGGCGTCGGTGCGCAGGGCCACCACTTCGGTGACCTCGTTGTGCGGCAGCCAGATCTCGACGTCCTTGAGCCGGCCGGGGAGGCCGGAGAAGCGGACCGTGCCGACCGGGCCGGGGAGCGTCTCGGCCGACCCGGTGGCCATGTCGACCATGACCACGTTGCCGCCGCTCACCCCGGCCCGGCCGGTCAGCCGGCCGTCGACGAGCAGGTCGTACACGCCGTCGGGGCGTGGCGGGGCGCCCCGGTAGGACGTCTTGGTGCGCAGCGCGTCCAGCTCGACGGCCGTCGCGCGGGTACGGAAGACCAGCCGGACGCCGGAGGGCTGGGCCTCCGCCATGGCCAGGTGCCCGTCGGCGCACTGGGCGCGGGCCCGGGCGGGCAGCCGGTGCGGGAGCAGCCCGTGCGTGGTGCGTTCCAGCTCCAGGGCGCCGCGCAGGAAGCGCTCGTCCACGGGGGTGGTGATCCAGTCGGGGGAGGTCATGGGGCCAGCCTGCCCGCCCGGTTCCCGGCCCGCACGGCATTTCTCCCGGCCCCGCCCCGGGGTCAGATGCCCGCCGTCTCCTGCCACAGCCGCGCCAGCGACGCGTCGCCCCGTACGCACGGTCCGGCCAGCGGCACCCGGTTCCACAGGGCCGCGTACAGCCAGGACGCCTCCTCGACGATCTCGCAGTCCGCCTCCTCCCCGGTGTCGCCCCGCACCGTACGGACCGGCTCCTTCGACAGGTGGAGCGTCCACGCCGCCCCCGTGTCCGCCGCCCGGATCCGCAGCACCCGGGGCTCCTCGGTCCGCACGCGGCTGCGCGGCCGGGCGTGGAAGCCGGTCAGCAGCTCGTCCACCCCGTCCTCAGCGAACTCCGGGGTCACCGCCGAGAAGGCGACGCCCCGGGCGGACTCGGCGTCGAAGCGGTGCACGGTCGTCTCGTGCGCCTGCCGCCGCGCCCAGAACGCCACCGGCGACGGCGGCGCGGTCGGCAGGAAGGTCCAGCACACCAGCTCGGCCGGAGCCTCGGCCAGCGTCCGGACCAGCTCGGCGTGCCCCGTGCGGAACCAGGCCAGCAGCTCCGCCCCGGCCAGCTCTGGCGGCTGCGGGAACGGCACCGGCTCCACGAGGCCGTCCCGCACGTACCCGGCCGCCCAGCGGTGCACCGACCCGGTGTGCCGCAGCAGGTCGGCGACCCGCCACTCGGGGCAGGTGGGCACCAGCGCGTCCACACCCGCCTGTTCGGCCTGGTCGGCGAGCAGCTCGCCCTCACGGGCCAGGGTCTCCACGTATTCGGTGATCTTCATGCCGCGAGTCTGCCAGCCGCCCCTGACAATGGGAGGGTGGACGGGGAACTCTTCCCGCGCGAGCGGACCGAGATCGCACCCGGCGCCGTGCACCTGCCCGACTGGCTCGGGCCCCGGCGCCAGCGCGAGCTGCTCGCCGCCTGCCGGGAGTGGGCGCGACCGCCGGCCGGGCTGCGCACCGTACGCACCCCCGGGGGCGGCACGATGACCGCCCGGCAGGTCTGCCTGGGCCTCCACTGGTACCCGTACGCGTACGCGCACACCGCCGTCGACGGGGACGGGGCGCCGGTCAAGCCGATGCCCGGGTGGCTCGCGGAGCTGGGACGGCGGGCCGTCACCGCCGCGTACGGGACGCCCCCGCCGCCGGCGGAGGCGTACGACATCGCCCTGGTGAACTTCTACGACGGCGACTCCCGGATGGGCATGCACCGCGACGCCGAGGAGCGTTCCGGGGCGCCGGTCGTCTCGCTCAGCCTGGGTGATTCCTGTCTCTTCCGCTTCGGCAACACCGCCTCGCGCGGCCGCCCGTACCGGGACGTCGAGCTGCACAGCGGGGACCTGTTCGTGTTCGGCGGCCCGAGCAGGCTGGCCTACCACGGGGTGCCGAAGGTGCTGCCCGGCACCGCCCCGCCGGAGCTGGGCCTCACGGGGCGCCTCAACATCACGCTGCGGGTCGGCGGCCTCGGCCCCTAGCCGGGGCCTGCGCGGCCTCCCGATCATGCGAGGATCCCTTCATGAACGGCAACGGGGCCCCGCCGGGGGCGGGGGACGCGAGCACGGCGTCCGCAGCGTCCGCGAGGACCAGGCTGGAGCGCGGCCGCGGGGCACTCGGCCCGGCGCTGGAGCTCGTCCACACCGGCCGGGCCCCGACCCGGGCGGTCCTGACGGCCGAGCTCGGCGTCACCCGGGCGACCGCCGGAGCCGTGGCGGCCGAGCTCGAGGCGCTCGGCCTGATCCGCGTCGACTCCCGCCCCGGAGGCGCCGCCGGCACGCAGGGGCGGCCCTCGCACCGGCTCGCCGTCGACGAGAACGGCCCCGTGGCGCTGGCCGCGCAGGTGCACTCGGACGGGTTCCGGGCCGCGCTGGTGGGCCTCGGCGGGCGCATCGTGGCCACCGCACCCGGCAAGGTCACGGTCTCCGCCGACCCCGCGCAGGTCCTCGGCGCGGTCGTCGAAGCGGGCGCCCGGCTGCTCGCGGAGTCCGGGCGGCGCTGCGTCGGCGCGGGCCTCGCGGTGCCCTCGGCGGTCGCGGAGCCCGAGGGGACGGCCCTCAACCCGCTGCACCTGGCGTGGCCGGCCGGCTCTCCCGTCCGGGCCGTCTTCGCCGAGTGCGTGAAGGCGGCCGGCATCGACGGGCCGGCCCTGACCGGCAACGACGTGAACCTCGCCGCGCTCGCCGAGCACCGGCACGGCGCGGGCCGCAGCGCCCAGCACCTGCTCTGCGTGGCCACCGGGCACCGCGGGGTGGGCGGGGCGCTGGTGCTCGACGGCCGGCTGCACAGCGGCAGCGCCGGCCTGGCCCTGGAGGTCGGCCACCTCACCGTCAACCCCGAGGGCCGGGCCTGCCACTGCGGCAGCCGGGGCTGCCTGGACGTGGAGGCCGACCCGCTGGCCTTCCTCACCGCCGCCGGCCGTACGCCCGGCCCCGAGGTGTCGCTGCTGGCGCAGGCCCGCGACCTCCTGCGCTCCGAGTACGCGCAGCCGTCGGTCCGGGCGGCCGCCGAGGAGCTCATCGACCGGCTCGGGCTGGGGCTGGCGGGCCTGGTGAACATCCTGAACCCGGACCGGATCATCCTCGGAGGACTGCACCGGGAGCTGCTGTACGCCGACCCGGAACGGCTGCGGGCGGTGGTTGCCGACCGCAGCCTGTGGGGGCGCAGCGGAGGCGTGCCGATCCTGCCGTGCACCCTCGACCACAACAGCCTGGTCGGGGCGGCGGAGCTGGCGTGGCAGCCGGTGCTGGACGACCCCCTGGGGGCGCTGGGCGCCGCGGCCTGAGGGCGCCGGGGGCGGGCGCCCGCGGGGGAGTCAGCCGGGCCCGGCGCCGACCGTGACCGACGCCGGCACGCCGGACGTGACGGCCGGTGCGTCGTCGGCGGCGAGCACCGGGCAGGAGGGCTCCCGTACGGTCTTCTTCACGCCGATACGGACCGTGCGCGTCGGCGTCGCCGGTGCGGGGGCGGCCCGCATGGAGAACCACACCACCTTGCCGGGACCGTCCGGCCGGTGCCGGGCGCCCCAGGCCTCGCTGACCGCCTCGACGAGCGCGAGTCCGCGTCCGCAGGTCTCCAGGTCATCGGCGTCGCGCCGAACCGGCAGCCGCGGATCGCTGTCGTGGACGGAGACCGTCAGCCGCCCGAGGCGGAGTTCGATCTCGACCGTGCAGACCTTGTCGGGCTGCGCATGGCGGTGGACGTTGCTGAGCAGTTCCGTCACGCCGAGCGCAGCCCGGTCTATGAGCGGGTCGAGCTGCCAGTGGCGCAGTTGCGCGGAGATGATTCTGCGGACCTGGCCGATCCGTGCGGGCAAGGCCTGCAGTTCCACGACGCAGTGCCTGCGGGAATGACTGATCACGGCTGCGACTCCCCGACATCATTGTTACGGGTGCTGCACCCACGGTGACGCAATCACCAGGGTCACCCACGGTGGCGCCGCTTGCAACCGAACGCCACACAATGCGACCAAAAGCGATCCGCATGGAAACCCAAAGTCATCGTTTGCGCAGGTGAGGGGGGTACATTTCGAAAGGAGGGGGCCCGGAACCGACAAAGGAGCAAGGCGCATGAGCACCACCGGTACCACCGGTACGACGGCTTCGAACACGGCCGCGAGCGCGGCGGCCGCGCGCCCGGCCGCGGGCACGGTGGCGACGACCGTCGACATCGACCG
Organism: Streptomyces sp. NPDC048352; assembly: GCF_040651895.1. Lineage (NCBI taxonomy): Bacteria > Bacillati > Actinomycetota > Actinomycetes > Kitasatosporales > Streptomycetaceae > Streptomyces > Streptomyces sp. NPDC048352. The sequence continues at coordinate 10,471 of NZ_JBEZKZ010000099.1, read as the reverse complement.
GAGCGACGCCGACTACCGCGCCTGGCTCAAGGAAGCCGTGCGCAAGGTCCAGGCGGACGCCAACCGCAGCGCCGACACCCACCTGCTGCGCTTCCCGCTGCCCGAGGCGTGGGGCATCGACCTCTACCTCAAGGACGAGTCGACGCACCCGACGGGCTCCCTGAAGCACCGGCTCGCCCGCTCGCTGTTCCTGTACGCGCTCTGCAACGGCTGGATCCGCCCCGGCCGCCCGGTCATCGAGGCGTCCAGCGGCTCGACGGCCGTCTCCGAGGCCTACTTCGCCAAGCTGATCGGCGTCCCGTTCATCGCCGTGATGCCGAGGACCACCAGCCCGGAGAAGTGCCGGCTCATCGAATTCCACGGCGGCGACTGCCACTTCGTCGACGACCCGATGAAGATGTACGAGGAGTCGGCCGACCTGGCCGCCCGCACCGGCGGCCACTACATGGACCAGTTCACCTACGCCGAGCGCGCCACCGACTGGCGCGGCAACAACAACATCGCCGAGTCGATGTACCAGCAACTGCGCCTGGAGCGGTACCCGGAGCCCGCGTGGATCGTCGCGACGGCCGGCACGGGCGGCACCTCCGCGACCATCGCGCGCTACGTCCACTACATGCAGCACGACACCCGCATCTGCGTCCCGGACCCGGAGAACTCCTGTTTCTTCGACGGCTGGACCAACCACGACCCGCACGCGAGCAGCGACTGCGGCTCGCGCATCGAGGGCATCGGCCGGCCCCGGATGGAGCCGAGCTTCGTGCCCGGAGCCATCGACCGCATGATGAGGGTGCCGGACGCGGCGTCGGTCGCCGCCTGCCGCGCCCTCGAACAGGCCATAGGCCGCAAGGCGGGCGGCTCCACCGGCACCGGACTGTGGAGCGCCCTGAAGATCGTCTCGGAGATGGTGGCGGAGGGCCGCAAGGGCAGCGTCGTGACCCTGCTCTGCGACCCGGGTGACCGCTACCTCGACAAGTACTACTCCGACGCGTGGCTGGCGGCCCAGGGCCTCGACATCGCCCCGTACGCCGAGACGCTCCAGGCCCTGCTGGAAACCGGCGAATGGCGCGAGCCCGAGGCCTGAGCCCCGCGGCCGGCCTAGCTCGCGGTGCGCGTCGCCAGCCGGGCGTCCAGGGCGCGCACCGCCGTACGGAAGGACCGGCCGAGGCCCGGTCGGGCCGCGGTCAGCGCCAGCCGGAAGGGGGCCGGGCCGTCGGCCGCGAAGGTCCAGCGGACGAGGGTCCCGCCGGTGCCCGCGTCGGGGGCCAGCAGCCACTCCTCCAACAGGGCGCTGACGCCCGGGACGTTGGTCTCGTCGACCCGGTACGCGTAGCGCAGCCCGGGATCGGCGGCCATGACCGTCTCCTGGAAGCGGACCCCGCCCACCAGCCGTACCTCGCGGCCCGCGCCGCCCCGGGTCGGCCGGGCCAGGGTGACCGCCCCGAACCAGGCCGGCCAGCCCGTGACCTCCTGGGCGAGGGCCCGGTACACGGCTTCCGGCGGGGCCGCGGCCCGGGCCGTGAAGGCCGGCCGGACCGGGGCTTCGCGGACGAAGTCCAGCCCCACGGGACGGAGTCGGCGGGCCATGGCGTTACCCCCTGAAGTGTGGCGCGCTGCGTACCGGCGCGCGGGTGCGGCGCGTGCGCGGGTGGCGCGCGTGTGTGTGCCGCGCACCCTAACCGGCGCCTCCTCGGATGTCTGCACCACGCCCGCAGCCCGCCGGTCAACCCTTTCGGCCGGCCGACCGGTCAGCAGGGCGCCGGCAGGGCCGGCAGGTCCTCCGGGAACAGCAGGGTGAGCTCGTCCGTACCCGCATCGGCCAGCTGCGCGACCCGGCCCGCGTGCCGTTCCACCATCGCCTCGAACGTCTGGCGCGCGGTCCGGCCGTTGCCGAACGCCGGCCCCTTGGGCAGCTCCGCGAAGTACCGCAGCAGCGCCTCCCCGGTGCCCTCGCCGAGCCGGTACTCGTGCTCGTCCGCCTGCTGCTCCACGATCCGCAGCAGCTCCTGCGGTCCGTAGTCCCCGAACGTGATGGTGCGGGAGAACCGCGACGCCACCCCCGGGTTGACCGTCAGGAACCGCTCCATCTCCGCCGTGTACCCGGCGACGATCACCACCACCGCGTCCCGGTGGTCCTCCATCAGCTTCACCAGCGTGTCGATCGCCTCGCGCCCGAAGTCCCGGCCGGAGTCCTCCGGGGCCAGCGCGTACGCCTCGTCGATGAACAGCACCCCGCCCCGCGCCCGGTCGAAGGCCTCCTGGGTACGGATCGCCGTGGAACCGATGTGCTCCCCGACCAGGTCCACCCTGGACACCTCGACCAGGTGGCCGCGCTCCAGCACCCCGAGGGAAGCGAGGATCTCCCCGTACAGCCGGGCCACGGTGGTCTTGCCGGTGCCCGGGGAGCCGGTGAAGACCAGGTGCCGGCGCACCGACGCCGCCTTGAGGCCCGCCTGCTGCCGCCTGCGCCCGACCTCGATCATGTCGGTGAGGGCGCGCACCTCGCGTTTGACGCTGTCCAGCCCCACCAGAGCGTCCAGCTGCCCCAGCACCTCCACCGAGCCGCGGGCGGCCGACGCCGGATCCGGTGCCGGGGCCGCCGCCGGATTCGGGTGTTGGGCGGGGCGGGAGGCCGGCACCGGGACCGCGGACCGCTCCGCCGGTCCCTGCGCGGCCGTGGCCGTACGGGACCCCCCGGCAGCCGACCGCGCCCCCGCGAGAGCGCCGTCCGCCGGCCGGGCGGTCCCGGCGTCGTCACCGGTGCAGCCCTCGGCGAGCGGGCCGTCCTCCGCGAACTCGTAACCCCCGCGCGCGCAGCGCTCGGTGTGACACCGGGCGAGGGAGGTGCGGCAGCCGTCGATGACGTGGAATCCGAAACCGGAACTGCCCGTCACCCGGCAGGCGGTGAAGCTGCCCCGGCCGCCCGCCGACACGTAGAACCCGGCTTCGGCGGGGGAAGTGACCGTGCACCGCTCCAGCGTGGGATCGGCCCCCTTGGTGACGATCACGCCCGTCTGCACGGCGTCGATGGTGCAGTTGGCGAGGGTGCCGCCGCTGCCGTGGTCACGGAACCACGCCCCGGTGCCCGCGTCCCGGATTCGGCAGTCGTCGAGCTGCGCGGTGGCTCCGTCGCTCACCGAGACGGCCGTGTTGCGCACCTGCGAGAGGTCGCTGTCGACCACGTCCACGCGCGAACCCCGGTCCAGCACGAACAGTGCGTCCGGTACGTCGTGCAGCCGGCAGGAATCCAGCGAGACGGTGGCCCCGTCGCTGACCCACACCGCGGGATAGTCGCCCGTACTGTCGTGGATCTCGCAGGAGTCGGCATCGACCCGGGTCCCCGGATCCCACACCGACAGGCCGTTGCGCCCGAACCGGCGGACCGTGGTGCGGCTGAGGGTGAGCACCGAACGGGAGCGCAGGTCCACCGCGTTCTCCGGGATGTCGTGGATGTCGCAGCCGTCGAGCGTCAGCACCGCGTCCGTGTCGAGGGTGACCCCGTCGGCGGACGTACGGTGCACCGCGCAGTCGGTCAGGCGGGCAGCGGCACGCCCGGCGATCTGCACGCCGGCGCCCTTGACCTCGTACACCTCGCAGCCCAGCGCCTCAAGGCCCGAGCCTTCCCCGGTGACCGCGATGCCCGCGCCGACCGCGTGGTGGATCCGGCAGCGCTCCAGGCGCGGATGCCCTCCGCGCACCGAGACGCCGGCCTGGCCGGCGGCCACCACCTCGCACTCCTCGAACACCCCGCCGCCACCGTCCAGTACGGAGATCCCGACCCCGGCCGGATTCTCCACCGTGCACCGGCGCACCAGGGGGCGGGCCCCGCCGCGCACCTCGATGCCGGACGCCGAGCGGGTGTGCACGCGCAGGTCGCTGAGCTCGGGCGAGCCCTCCTCGACGAGCAGCGCGGGCGCCGCCCGGTCCGCCCCCTCCAGGTACAGGTCCTGGACCACGGCCGAGGCGCGCACGGTCAGCGCGACCCCGTCCAGCGGGGCGATCCGCACCGACCCGGCCACCGCGCCCTCGGGCCCGCGCAGGGTGACGGCGTGACGCAGGACCAGGTTCTCCCGGTAGGTGCCGGGGGCGATGGACAGCACGTCGCCGTCGCCCGCCGCGGCGAGTGCCGCGGTCAGCGTCGGATACTCACCGGAACGCCGCCGCCACCGCGAGGCCCCGCCGTGCGTCACCTGGACCGTGCCCTGAGCCATCGTGCTGTCGTGCCCCCACCCTCGTACTCGATCCCCGTACCCGCGCTGCCGGACCGGCCTGCGGCTCCACGGTAGCGCGCGCGGAGCCGGTGAGCGGCCAGGTCAACTGCCCGCGCCCGCCCGGCCCCAGTCCGGTCCCGCCTGCGCCCACGCCCGGTCCAGGTGGACGTACCGCCGATGCATGAGCCTGCGTACGACCAGCCGGCGGACCGTCTCCGCCAGCGCGGCCGCCGCGAGCGCGGCGGCCAGACCGACGGCAGCCGCGTGGAAGGAGGCGGCGGACGGGTCCAGCGGCTGCCCCACCAGCCGCCCCCGGACGTCGGTCCACATCCGGAACCGGTCGCCCGGGCGGGGTGGTTCCTCGGCCGCCGGGACCGTGCCCTCGTGGCTGCTGCCGTCGGGCGCGGTCCAGGAGGCCACGACCTCGGTCCGCTCGGGCGCCTGCCGCTGCGGCGGCGGATCCGCGGCCGGCCCGGCGGCAGGTCCGGGCGCGGGCCGGACCACCACCGCCGGGACCAGGTACCGCTCGTGCCGCTGCTCGCGCGCGGCCCGCTGCAAGGTCCCGTCCACCTGGAGGCCCGCGACCCAGCCGAAGAGCGGGGCCACCAGCAGGACGCACACCAGCGCGGCGAACGCCACCCACGCCTCGAAGAGATCGGTCGGCCGTCGCAGCGGATTGCGCCGCCAACGCCACACACCCATTGCTGTCCGCACGGTCCGGCTCCCCCTGCCCCATGCCCGGTCTTGCTCTGGCCGCGCGCCCCGTCCCAGCCTCGCACGCCCGGCGGACGCGCATTCCGGGACGCGCGGGACCCGTGTCACCCCATCCGGTGCCCCTGGCGCCGGGGGTGTTCACACGTCCTGCATGCTCCAACGGCCGTGCGCCGCCGGTTGGTTCCGGTGAGTGCCGCGAGCCCCTCGAAGGTGTCATTCCGTCTGCTCCGCCGTGGTCAGTGGCGGGCTCGGGGACCTCCGGGTGCGGCGGGCGCACTCACTCCAGGACGCGTACCTCGTCGCCCACCCGCACCGTACCCGTGACGACCGGCACCAGCTGGCGCCCGAAGGCCAGCGACTTCCCGATCCGCCGGTGCCGGGCCAGGGTCTTCAGCGGTTCGCGCCCGCGCTGCGACGTCCGCTGGTCGGTGGTGGTCACGATGCAGCGCCCGCATTCCCGCACCCCGCGGAAGACGGCTTCGCCGACCGCTATGCGTCGCCAGCCGTCCTCGGCCCAGGCCTCGGCCGGTCCGCCGACCACCAGATTGGGCCGGAAGCGGTTCATGGGCAGCGGGCCCTCCTCCGGATGGTCGCCCCGGGCGATCAGCGCGTTGAGGGCGTCCAGCGAAGCGCTGGTGGTCAGGAGGACCGGGTAGGCGTCCGCGAGGCTGACCGTCTCGCCGGGCAGCGCGTGGTCCGGGTCCACGGGCCGGCGGACGGCCGGGTCGTCGAGGTACACGAGCCGGGCGGGCTGCCCGAGGTAGGCGGTGAACCACTCGGCGGCGGCGGACGCGGCCACCACCGTCTCGGTCTTCTTGCCGAACAGCACGACCGGCTCCAGCGGGCCGGGCTCCGGGACCTCCACGACGAGGGCGGGCATGCCCGGCCCGGACAGTTCGACCCGCCCGTCCGCCAGCGGCCGCGCCGAGGCCAGGGCCAGCCGCGCCTGCTGGCGCTGGGTGATGACGGCGCCGGTCGTGTCGACCACGGCCCAGCGCCGGTCCCCGGCCGGCCCCCAGGGCTCCACGGCCATCTCGTCGGGAGCAGTCCCCGCTACCGACTTGACGGGATGGACGTGGAGCGACTGGACGTACAAATTAGCCATGGGGGCATTGTGTCAGCTGCCCCCGCCGGCCCCCGGGGCACTGTGTGTACGGCGCACGGTGTGCGGGGCGCCGGGCGCCCCGGTCAGTAAGCCCGCTGCTGGTACGGGCGGCCGTACGGGTCCTCGTACGAGGGGACGGCCGCCGGAGTCGCCATGGGGCGCGGGGCCGCCGGCCGCATGGCCTCGTACCCGGTGCCCATGGCGGCGGGCCGGGGCTGCTGCGGCTGGGGCTGCGGCACGTAGCCCGCCCGGGCCGCGTACTGCTGTTGCTGCGGGATGTAGGGGGCGGGCGCGTGTTGAAGCGGAACCGGCATCTGCTGCGGCTGGGGGGCAGCCTGCTGCGGGTAGCCGTACCCGTACGAGGGCGCCGGCAGCTGGGGGGCGGCGGGCGGCAGGGCGGGCATGGACGAGGCGAGGGCCGGCAGGTATCCACCGCTCGAGTAACCGGCACTGGGCGACTCGTAGGCGGCCGGAACGCGGATCGGGGCGATCTGCGGAGTGCCGCGTTCGGCGACGAGGGAGTCGTAGATGGGGGTGTCCGGGAAGGAGGGCGCGGAGTAGTAACCGCCGCCATAAGTGGAGCGGGGGGAGGTCATGGGGACAAGTTAAGCCCACGACTTCACGGGGTCCATAGCCAGGTGCCGTCAACACCGCGCTGACCTGCATATTCCCAGGTCAGCGCCCCAGCTTTCACTCGGCGTTCACCTGCACGATTCGTCACTTGCGCCCCGTCTTGGACGTAGTCGTACCAGCCGGTTGGCCCTTGCACCTACATCGGCTTGACGCAGCGTCACAACCCGGTGACCTCGGATGACGTCCCCTCAGGTCGGGGCCCTCCCGGTTCTGGCGGCGGAAGTGGTTTCACGCATCGCTCGGCCGGGCATAGGTACGGCCCTTCCAGGCGGCGCCGCGCCCCCGGTAGTGCTGGACCGCCGAGTCGACGGTCATCAGGAGGTAGAGCAGCGCGGTGAGCGGCAGCAGCGGAGCCAGCGCGGGCGACCGCCGGTAGTAGCGCAGCATGGGCAGGTACGTCCCCGCCATCAGCAGCCAGGCGAGACCCCCGGCCCAGACCGTGGCCGTGCGCCCGGGCGACGGCGCGGCCGCCAGCCCCGCCAGCAGGGCCGCCGGGGGGACGAGGTACACCAGGACCAGGCCGGCCACCGTCCCGGCCAGCAGCAGGGGCTGGTGGCGCAGTTGGGCGTACGCGCTGCGCGACACCATCCGCCACAGGTCCCCGAGCGCGGGGTACGGGCGGACGCTGTCCACCCGCTCCGCCAGCCCGAGCCAGATCCGCCCGCCGGAACGCTTGACGGCGCGGGCGAGGGAGACGTCGTCGATGACCGCCTGCCGGATGGAGTCCGGGATCCCGGCCCGGACGGCCGCCTCGGTGCGCAGCAGTACGCAGCCGCCGGCGGCCGCGGCGGTCCGGGCGGTGGGGCTGCTGATCCGGCGGAAGGGGTACAGCTGGGCGAAGAAGTACACGAAGGCGGGTACGACGACCCGCTCCCAGAAGCCGTCCACGCGCAGCCGGGCCATCTGGGAGACCAGGTCGAGGCCGGCGCTGGTCGCGGCGGCGACCAGCTCGCGCAGACTGTCGGGCTCGTGCGCGATGTCGGCGTCCGTGAGGAGCAGGTACTCGGGCCCCTGGCCTCCGGCGGTGGCGGTGGCCCGGGCGTGGGCGATGCCGTGGCGCAGGGCCCAGAGCTTGCCGGTCCAGCCGGACGGGGGGTCGCCCGGCGTGACGACGGTGAGGGGCAGCCCCGGCTGCCGGGCCGCCAGCCGGTGCGCGAGTTCGGCGGTGCCGTCGCTGCTCCCGTCGTCGACGAGGACGATCCGCGCCTCGCCCGGATAGTCCTGGGCGAGCAGGGAGGGCAGGCTGCGGGGCAGCACCCCGGCCTCGTCCCTGGCCGGGACGACGATGGCGACGGACGGCCAGCGGGCGGGGGCGGTGCGCGGGGGGAGGCGGACGTCGGTGCGCCAGAACATGCCCTGGGCGAAGGTCAGCCAGAGCCAGGCGGCGAGGGAGGCGCAGGCGGCGATGAGGAGGAGGCCCATTGCGGCAGTGTTCCCGAAACGGCGGGACGTGTCGCGCGTCACCGCCGGATTCCGGGCCGGGTTCCGGGCGAGCCGGCTCCACCGAGAGGGGCGTCGGTGCGGCGCGGGGCCCGCTCCCGGGGCTGTGCCCCACCGCCCGAGGCCGAGCCCCGTGGGGGCGGGGGGCGGGCTTTCGGTGGGGGTGTCGACTAAGGTGACCAGGTGAAGATCGCGCTCATGGACTCGGGAATCGGCCTCCTCGCTGCGGCCGCCGCGACGCGTCGGCTGCGGCCCGACGCCGATCTGCTGCTGTCCTCCGACCCCGACGGGATGCCCTGGGGGCCCCGGACGCCCGCCGACCTCACCGAGCGGGCCCGTGCCGTCGCCCGGGCCGCCGCCGCGCTCGGCCCGGATGCCCTGATCGTGGCCTGCAACACCGCGTCCGTGCACTCCCTGCCCACCTTGCGGGCCGAACTGGAGCCCGGTATCCCCGTCATCGGCACCGTGCCCGCGATCAAGCCCGCCGCGGCCGCCGGCGGCCCGGTGGCCATCTGGGCCACCCCCGCCACCACCGGCAGCCCGTACCAGCGCGGCCTGATCCGCGACTTCGCCGCCGGGGTCCCCGTCACCGAGGTGCCCTGCCCCGGGCTCGCCGACGCCGTCGAGGCCGGTGACGGGGCGGCGGTCGCCCGTGCCGTCGAGGCCGCCGCCGACCTCACCCCGGCCGACGTCACCGACCTCGTCCTCGGCTGCACGCACTACGAGCTGGTCGCGGGGTCCATCCGGGCCGCCCTGGCCGCCCGCAACGGGGGAGCGGAGATCCGGTTCCACGGTTCCGCCGAGGCCGTCGCCGTACAGGCGCTGCGCCGCATCGGCCTGGAGCCCGCGCCCGAGCTGCCCCGCACCGGCGGGCTGACCGTCCTGCACAGCGGGCGGACCTCCGCCCTCTCCGACGCCGCCCTCGCCTATGCCGAGGGACGGCTGCTCGCGGAGCGGGAGCAGGTCCACCAGCACTGACGGCGGCGGCCCGCGAAAGACGGTTCCCCCGTGCGGGCGGGGCTCGCATACTGGGCCCTGTGATTGCCTATGCCAAGCACCTTCCCGCCGGGGCGATACCGGCAAGTGACGTGCGGACATGGGGCGTTGCGGAGTCCGAGCGCTGGCGCAAGGCCCGGGCCCCGATCGTCTTCGCCCCTGCTGCGGGGAGCTGGATCCTCGCTGTCCTGGTGACCGTCTCCCTCGCGCTGATCCTCCGCGACGGGGGACCGGCGGATCCGGTGGGCACGGCGTGGCGGTTCTACCCGGCGGCGGTGCTGCTGGTGGCCCTGCCCCTGTGGTACCGCTTCCTGCCCGCCGCGGCCGCCGTGGCCGCGGCCGTGCTCGCGCTGGAGTCGGCCGCCGCGCTCGCCCGCGGCCCCGGTGTCGTCCTGGTGTTCCTCATGGCGGTGTGGTCGCTGGCCGGCGCACTGCTGCGGCTGAGGGCCCGGCGCCGCCAGGAGCGGCTGGTCCTCGCCGCCGCCGGAACGGCCCGCTTCCCGCTGCCGGACCGGCTGCCGTCCGGGCAGGAGGGGCGCGGCAACACGCGGCTCCTCGTCGGGGCCTTCCTGTGCCTGGTCGCCGCCGGAGTCCTCGTGGACGGCCTCGTCGACGACCTCGGGTCGCCGCCGGGGTCCGCGCCGTACGACGCCGTCGGCCAGCAGCGCATCGCCCTGGTCCTGCTGGTCTCCGGGACCACCCTGCTGGGCCGGGGCTGGGCCGCCGACCTGGCCGTGCGCCGGCTGTACGCGCAGGACCAGCCCGCGTTGGTGGTCGGCGTACGGATCGCCCCCACCGGGCACTTCTGGCTGCTGCCGGACGCCGACGACACGACCGGCCGGCCCCTGGTCTGCTACCGCCCCCGCCGCGAGGACACCCACGGCGGCGCACAGCTGCTGGCCTCCGGGGCGGCGGAGGCGGCCCGGGACGGGCTGCACGACATCGACGCCCGCGCCGAGCCCTTCGAGGCGGTGCTCCACGGGGTGCCGCGCGAGGGTGCCGAGGTGGTCCTGGAGTGCGCCGTACACGAGGGGTACCGCAGCATCTACTCCCAGGTCACGGGCGTTCCGCTGCTGCCCCGCAGGCGGCACCGGCTCGGCGCCTGGAGCCCGTCCGGGGTGTCGTACCGGGAGACCGCCGAGGGACGGCGGGCGCGCGAGGAGGAACGGCGCCGGGAGCACGAGCGGCTGCTGAAGAGCACGCGTCCGTCGAAGGCGAAGCGGGCCACGGCCACCGGGACCGCCGGCACGACCGCGTCCGGCGGCGGATGCGGCGGCGGTGGCGGAGGGTGCGGCGGCGACGGCTGCGGTGGGGGCTGCGGCGGCGGCTGCGGCTGACACCCCCGCAGCCGGCGCCCCCGGCCCGGCGCCCA
>NZ_JBEZKZ010000098.1:0-21945 GCF_040651895.1 Streptomyces sp. NPDC048352 | reverse complement strand
GTACGACGGCCCCCGCGGCTCCTTCACCGCCCGGCCCCGCGCGGGGCTGCTGGTGGACTCCGCCGCCGTCTCGGCGGCCCTGGCCGATCCGGCCGCCGCCGTGCTCGACGCCCGCACCCGCGAGCGCTTCGCCGGCACCGCCCCCGAGCCCCGGCCGGGGCTGCGCGGCGGGCACATGCCGGGCGCGCTGAACCTGCCGTTCGGCGAACTCCAGGGGCCGGACGGGCGGATGCGGCCCGCCCGGGAACTCCGCGCGGCCTTCGAGGCGTTGGCCGGGGAACGTGAGCGGCTCTGCTTCAGCTGCGGCTCGGGGGTGACGGCCTGCGTGCTCGCGCTGGGGGCGACCCTCGCCGGGTACGAGGGGCTGTCGGTGTACGACGGCTCGTGGAGCGAGTGGGGCCTGCCCTCGGAGCTGCGGCCCGTGGTGGCCGGTCCCTGAAGGTGGGGTGGGGTTAGCCCCACCCCCCTTTCGGATACCTGCACCAGCGCGCGGCCCGCCCCGGGGTCGGCAGACTCGGCGGCATGGCACCTCACCTCACCCGCACCGCCCTCGCCGCCACCGCCGCGGCCCTGCTCCTGTCCGGCTGCTCCCTGGTGGAGGAGGCGAGGCTGAAGACCGCCGGGGCCGACACGACGGTGACGGAAGCAGTCACGGCCGTGGAGCTGACGGGCCTTCGCCGGGGCTCCGTCGAGATCACCGCGGGCAGCGGCCCCGGGGTCACCGTCCGCCGTGTCGCGCACTACCGGGGTGACACGGCGCCCGTGCCGGAGCAGCGGGTCTCGGGCGGCGTGCTGAGCTTCACCGACGGCTGCGGAGGCGACGGGGACTCCTGCTGGGTCGACTACCGGCTGGAGGTGCCGGCCGCGGTGAAGGTCAAGGCCGGCAGCAGCAGCGGCGACATCACGGTGACGGGTGTGGCGGCCGCCGAGCTGGACTCCTCCTCCGGCGACGTGCGGGCGGAGCGGATCACGGGCCCGCTGCGGGTCCGTACCTCCTCCGGGGACCTCAGGGCCGCCGGCCTGTCCGGCCCGGAGTTCGAGTTCCGTTCGAGCTCGGGTGACTCGACGGTCGGCTTCGCGAAGGCCCCGGCCTCGGTGTCCTTCACCACCAGCTCGGGCGACGTCACCCTGACGGCGCCGCAGGCCCCGTACCGGCTGTCGGTCAGCACCGGCTCGGGCGAACGGGACGTCACCCTCGGCGACTCCCCGGACGCCCCCTCCCGCATCGCGGTGCGCACCAGCTCCGGGGACATCCGCCTCGCCGCCTCCTAGGCGGCGGTCACGGCGTCGACCTCGACCTCCACCAGCCAGGCCGGGTCGATGAAGCGGGACACCTCCATGAAGGTCGTCACCGGGCGGATGCCGGCGAAGCGCTCGCCGTGGGCCCGGGCCGCCTCCTCCCACCGGGTGATGTCGGTCAGCAGGATCCGGGTCCGTACGACGTCGGCGAGCGAGGCGCCGGCCTCCTTCAGGGCCCGCTCGGCGATGTCCAGGCAGCGCACCGTCTGGGCGTGGACGTCGCCCGGGCCGACGGTGCCGCCGTCGTCGCCGATCGGCGCCGTGCCCGCGACGGCCACGTACTGTCCCGCCCGCACCGCGCGCGAGAAGCCGATCCGGGGTTCCAGGGGGGAGCCCGAGCTGACGGTGTGTCGTGTGTCTGTCATGGCGTCATGGTGCGGGTGGGGCAGAGGGCCATCCGTGATGTTCGCCCCCGGCGAACGGGCGTTGGGGAACACAGGGCGGCGCAGATGCATTGAGTCGGCATAGCTCAACTTCACTGCCGGAGGGAAGATCATGGCTTCGACGTCCGTAACGCTCACCCTGCCCGTACTGCCGCTCGACGATGAGGTCGTGCTGCCCGGGATGGTCGTTCCCCTGGACCTGTCCGACGCCGAGGTGCGCGCAGCCGTCGAGGCCGCGCAGGCGGCGGCCGGGAGCGGGAAGCCCCAGGTGCTGCTCGTGCCGCGGGTCGACGGGACGTACGCCGGCATCGGCGTGCTCGGGACCGTCGAGCAGGTCGGGCGGCTCTCCGACGGGGATCCCGGGGCGCTGATCCGCGGCCGCGGCCGCGTCCGGATCGGCGCCGGCACCACAGGGCCCGGGGCCGCGCTCTGGGTGGAGGGGGAGACCGTCGACGAACAGGTGCCCGACCCGCTGCCCGGGGCGGTCGCCGAGCTCGTCAAGGAGTACAAGGCGCTCGCCACCAGCTGGCTCAAGAAGCGCGGCGCCTGGCAGGTCGTGGACCGGGTGCAGCAGATCGAGGGGGTCTCCGCCCTCGCCGACAACTCCGGCTACTCGCCCTTCCTGACCGTGGCTCAGAAGGTGGAGCTGCTGGAGGCCATCGACCCCGTCGCCCGGCTCCGGCTCGCCGTCAAGGCGCTCAGCGACCACCTCGCCGAGCAGGACGTCGCCGAGGCCATCGCCAAGGACGTCCAGGACGGCGTCGACAAGCAGCAGCGGGAGTTCCTGCTCCGCCGCCAGCTGGAGGCCGTCCGCAAGGAGCTGCGCGAACTGGGCGGGGAGAAGGAGGGCGAGGAGTCCGACGACTACCGCGCCCGCGTCGAGGCGGCCGACCTGCCCGAGAAGGTGCGGGAAGCCGCGCTCAAGGAGGTCGACAAGCTGGAGCGGGCCAGCGACCAGAGCCCCGAGGGCTCCTGGATCCGCACCTGGCTGGACACCGTGCTGGAGCTGCCCTGGAACGAGCGCACCGAGGACGCGTACGACATCCGGGGCGCGCGGGCCGTGCTCGACGCCGAGCACGCCGGGCTGAGCGACGTGAAGGACCGCATCACCGAGTACCTCGCCGTGCGCAAGCGGCGCGGCGAACGGGGGATGGGCGTCATCGGCGGGCGGCGCGGCGGGGCGGTGCTCGCCCTCGTGGGGCCGCCCGGCGTCGGCAAGACCTCGCTGGGCGAGAGCGTGGCCCACGCCATGGGCCGCACGTTCGTCCGCGTAGCCCTCGGCGGCGTCCGCGACGAGGCCGAGATCCGCGGCCACCGGCGCACGTACGTCGGCGCGCTGCCCGGCCGGATCGTCCGGGCGATCAAGGAGGCCGGGTCCATGAACCCGGTCGTGCTCCTCGACGAGATCGACAAGGTCGGCTCCGACTTCCGCGGCGACCCCGCGGCCGCCCTGCTGGAGGTCCTGGACCCCGCGCAGAACCACACCTTCCGGGACCACTACCTGGAGGTGGAACTGGACCTCAGCGACGTGGTCTTCCTCGCCACGGCCAACGTCCTGGAGGCCATCCCCGAGGCCCTGGCCGACCGCATGGACATCGTGCGCCTCGACGGGTACACCGAGGACGAGAAGATCGTCATCGCCCGCGACCACCTCCTGCCCCGCCAGCTGGAGCGCGCCGGGCTGACCGCCGGGGAAGTGGTCCTGGAGGACGAGGCGCTGCGCAGGCTCGCCGGCGAGTACACCCGCGAGGCGGGCGTGCGCACCCTGGAGCGGTCCATCGCCCGGCTCCTGCGCAAGGTGGCCGCCCAGCACGAGCTGGGCGAGCGCGCGTTCCCCTTCACCATCGGCGCGGGCGAGCTGCGCGGCCTCATCGGCCGGCCGCACCACGTCCCGGAGTCCGCGCAGGACCCGGCGGAGCGGCGCACCGCGGTGCCCGGCGTGGCCACCGGCCTCGCCGTGACCGGGGCCGGCGGCGACGTCCTGTACGTCGAGGCGTCCCTCGCCGACCCGGAGACCGGCGCCGCCGGGCTCACCCTCACCGGCCAGCTGGGCGACGTGATGAAGGAGTCGGCGCAGATCGCCCTCAGCTTCCTGCGCTCGCACGGCGCGGAGCTGGAGCTGCCGGTCGCCGACCTGAAGGACCGGGGCGTGCACATCCACTTCCCGGCCGGCGCCGTCCCCAAGGACGGGCCGAGCGCCGGCATCACCATGACCACCGCGCTGGCGTCGCTGCTGTCCGGCCGCCAGGTGCGCACGGACGTGGCGATGACGGGCGAGGTGTCGCTGACCGGGCGGGTGCTGCCGATCGGCGGCGTCAAGCAGAAGCTGCTCGCCGCGCACCGCGCCGGGCTGACCACCGTGATCATCCCGAAGCGCAACGAGGCCGACCTGGACGACGTCCCGGCCGAGGTGCTGGAGGGGCTGGAGGTGCACCCGGTGACGGACGTGCGCCAGGTGCTGGAGCTGGCCCTCGCCCCCGCGGTGGTGTCCTACACCGAAGCCGCCTGACCGGCGCACACCGGTCCGCCGAAGGCCCGGGGCCCCCTAGCGGCGGGGCCCCGGGCCTTCGGCGTGCGCGCTGCGAAATACTGGTCCCGAACAGGGGTGCCCCGGGGCGCCCCGCCACCGATGGGAGCGGCACGTGCACGGCAGTGAAGACCAGGAGTTCCTCGCCCTGGAGCGGGAGCTGTCCGTCTTCCTGCGGCGCGCCCGCGCCTCCTCCGGCGAGATGGCCCGCGCCCTGCACCCCGAGCTGGAGCCCGCCGCGTACGGGCTGCTGGTCCGGCTGGAGGCCGCCGGCCGCCAGCGGGCCACCGAGCTGGCCGCCTACTTCGGCGTCGGCAAGGCCACCATGAGCCGCCAGCTGCGCGCCCTGGAGGTCCTGGGACTGGTGGCCCGCGAGCCGGACCCCGCCGACGGCCGCGCCTTCCTCGTCGGACTGACGGAGGAGGGCCGCACCCGCTTCCTGCGCGTACGGGGAGCCCGGCGCGAGCAGTACATGCGCAAGCTGGCCGACTGGGACCGGGGCGAGGTGGCCGAACTGGCCAGACTGCTCAACCAGCTGAACTCCGGCGAGGAGTAGCCGGGCCGACGGCCACCCGGATGCCGCTCAGAGCTCGGCGTACACCGCCGAGGCGTCGTCGTGCCGCTTGTACCGGCCCGGCCGGCGCAGCGGATCCGACTCGGCGGCCCGGACCCGCCCGATCAGCCCCTGCGCGCCCTCCTTGCGCAGCACGTCCAGGCAGGCCGCCCAGTCGCCCTCCCCGAACGTGTCCGTCCAGCGGCTCGCCCCGTCCGTCAGCGCGGCCACCGCCCGCACCTCGGAGCGCGGGGTGCGTCCGGTCACGGCCCGGGCCGCGACCGCCGGGTCGGCGGCCGCCGTGAAGAAGCCCCCGTCCGCGTTGCGCAGCGCGTCGGTCGCCGCCACCGAGCCGCGCACCTCACCAGGCACCCGGTCCAGCCGGTCGTCGAGCACCGGGGTGACCGCGCCCCCGGGTCCGCGGAGCAGGAGCACGGAATCGGAGAGCACGAGGTGCTCCACGTACGCCTCGTCCCACCGGACCATGACGACCGTCGCCTGCGGCGTGCGGACGTGAGAAAGGTCACAGGTCCCGCGGTGCGCGTCGGCGGTCTCCGCGATCGCCCGGGCCAGCACCCCCTCCAGGGGCATGTCCCGCCGCGATCCGGACAGTTCGGTCAATCGGCCGCCGAGCCGGGTGGAGAACCACGGCACTCCGTGCACGCATCCGTCGTCCCCGCGCGGCGGGGTGACCCCATCCAGGACGACCACGACGCCGCCTCCCGACGCAGGTGCCGACGCCGACACCCAGTCTTCATTGGGGTGTTCCGGGTTGCCGGGTTCCGAGGCCAGGTCGATGCGCATGCGGGCATTCTGCCCGGCGGGGCCCCGGAAAGCCCGGAAGGTCCATACCAATACCGGTGGGATGGGGCGGACCGCCGGACGCCCCCGCCCACCCGCTCCCCGCGAGATGTGGGCGGGCATACTGCCAAAGCCCGCCGCGTTCTTTCAACCACCCGTCCACGGCGGGCCCCTGACACGCGGTGCCCGAGTTGGTCGGCCACTCCTCCGTGATGTTCACTCCTTCGAGTGGCCGGGTGGGCGATGTGCGGCTCTCCTCCCAACACACTGCGAAGGTCTGAGGCGGTACGAGGGGGCAGGGGGCGTTTACTTGTTGACCGGCCGTTACCTCGGCCACACGAGTAGACGAGCACGAGCACACGTACAGGATTGCGAGCACCGGTGCAGAAGAAGCGGTCTCGGAAGAACGGCACCGCCAGCGCCGACGGACCCGCCAACGCAGGACGGCGCGTACGCGTCCGCAGCAGGCTGGTCATCGGAGTAGCAGTCGCCGGACTCACCGTCCTCGCGGCAGGCACCCCCGCCGTCGTTTCCGCCACGAGGGAACTGAACGACTCCCAGCGCCTGGTCACCCTCGCGGAACAGACCCGGCACGCCCTCACCCTCGCCCACCTCCTCGGCGACGAGCGCGACGCCGTCGTCGAGTACGCGGCCAAGGGCCGGCCGGGCAACGCCAAGGCCGCCGTCGACGAGCGCACCGCGCGCACCGACCGGCAGATCACCGAACTCCAGCCGGAGGCCGACGAGGAACTCGCCCGCGCCCTCGGCAAGGTCAAGGCCGTCCGCGCGGAAGCCGTCGACGGCAAGGGCAGCGCCCTCGCCGCCCACCAGGCCTACGCGGGACTCCTCACCGAACTCCTCGCGCCCGGCGACCGCCTCACCGAGCTCACCCCGCCCCGCGCCGAGGCCGCCCTGGCCGTCACCCGGCCCATGGCCCCCCTGGGCCAGGCCGTGGACCAGGCCTCCGCCACCCGCGGACTGCTCCTCGCCGCCCTGGCCGTCCCCCGCGCCGAGCAGGCCCCGAACGCCGCCGTCGCCGACGAGCTCACCAGCGCCGCGCAGCGCTCCCGCGTCCGCGAACAGGCCGCCCTCGACGACTTCGCGCGCGCCGCCCGGCCCGCCGTACGCCAGACCCTCGCCGCCACCGTCACCGGCCCCGAGGTCAAGGCGGCCGACGACCACCTCAAGCGGCTCACCGAGCGGCCCACGCTGACCCCGGCCGACCGCAGGGCCACCGACGCGGGCGCCCTGGGCACCGCCCTCACCGCCCGCATCGACCGGATGCGCTCGGTGGAGTCCACCCTCGCCGGCGAGCGGGCCACCGCCTTCACCACCCTGCGCGACGACGACGTGACCCGGCTGGAACTGCTGGTCGCCGCACTCGGCGTCCTCTTCCTCTTCGTCATCGGCTTCTCCACCGCCGTCGCCCGCTCCCTCACCCGGCCGCTGTCGGTGCTGCGCCGCGGCGCGGAGCGACTCGCCACCCCCGAGGGCTCGCAGGACCCGGTCCGCTTCACCGGCCGCAACGACGAGTTCGCCGAGGTCGTACGCCACCTCAACGCGGTACGGGACCAGACGGTCGCCCTGCACACCAGGGTCGCCGGGCTCGACGCCGACCGGCGCCGCCTCATCGGCCGCAACGAGGCCCTCTCCTCCGGCCGCGAGGCCCTGGAACAGGAGCTGGCACAGCTGCGCGCGGGGCTGGAGGAGCACCGCCGCATCATGTCCACGACCTCCGTCTCGCTCTCCCTGCGCACCCTCGGCCTCGTCGAGCGCCAGCTCGCCGTCATCGAGGAGCTGGAGTCCAGGGAAGGCGACCCCGACCGGCTCGCCACCCTCTTCAAGCTGGACCACCTGGCGACGGTCATGCGCCGCCACAACGAGAACCTGCTGGTCCTCGCCGGACAGGAACACGGCCACGGCCAGAGCCTGCCCGTGCCCCTGGTCGACGTCATGCGGGCCGCCGTCAGCGAGATCGAGCGCTACGAGCGCGTCGACCTCGCCGCCATGCCCTCCTACACCCAGGTCGCCGGACACGCCGCCGACGACATCTCGCACGTCCTCGCGGAACTCCTCGAGAACGCCACGACCTTCTCCCCGCCCGACGCCAAGGTGAAGGTGTCCGGCCGGCTGAGCGACTCCGGCGACGTCGTCCTGTCCGTCGTGGACGAGGGCATCGGCGTCACCGAGGACCGGCTCGCCTCCCTGAACACCCGCCTGTCCACCCCCGACGCCTACGACGAGGAACCCGAGGCCGAACACGGCCTGGGACTCGGCCTCTACGTCGCCGGGCGGCTCGCCGCACGCCACGGCGTGAGCGCCGAGCTGCGCGCCGGCCGGCACGGCGGCCTGGAGGCCCTGGTCGTCATCCCCGGGGCGCTGCTGCCGGACGGCCCGCCGGCCTCGCCGGTCCACACCCTGGCCACGCCGGGCGCCACCGCGATCCAGCTGCCCGGAGTGATCGCCGAGGCCAACGAGAACACCCTCCCGCCGCGGCTGCGGACGCCCGTGGCCGAGCAGGACGCGCAGGCGCGGCCGGCGGCCCCGGCCGAACCGGCCGCCGCGGAGGCCGAGCCGGCCAAGGTGGTCACGCTCGCCGAGGCCTTCGACGCCGAGCCGGACGAGACGGCCGCGGGCGGGGCGCAGGACGCCGAGGCGCCCGAGGCGCACGGCTCCGGGTCCGCCGGCTCCTCCGTGCCTTCCGGCGCGGACGACTCCGAGGCCGACTCCGACTCCGACTCCTTCGAGTCCGAGGCGTACGAGTCCTTCGACGCCGGCTCCCTGGTGGCGGAGGCCTTCGGAGCCGCGCCCGCCGCGGCCCCGCCGGAGTCCGAGGACGCCGACGCCGAGCCCGCCAAGGTGGTCACCCTGGCCGAGGCCTTCGACGACGCGCAGCCGCCCCCGGCCGACCAGGTCTTCACCGCCGCCTCCGAGGAGGCCCCCGCGGCCGGGGCGACGCCGGCCGGGGCCGGTCCCGAGGAGGAGCTCCTCGCCCGGGTCGTGGCCGAAGCCGACGCGGAGGCCTTCACGGCGGCCGACCCCGCCCCGGGGGACGCCGCCGGGGAACACGACACCGCAGCCGGTGCACCCGTACACCACGAAGGACACCCGGACGCGGCACTCGACGCCGACCAGTCCGGCCACCGGCGGGCCGCCGACGCGGGGGACGGCTTTGTCCCCCGCCAGGGCAGCCACCCCGAGCCCATGGCCGAGCCCGCCACCGGAACCGTCACCGCCAAGGGCCTCCCCAAGCGGACCCCGCGCTCCGTGGCGGCCCCCGGCATCGCAAGCCCCACCGCGGCCCGCCCCGAGCCGCGCAAGGTCGACGCCGAGGAACTGCGCCGCCGCCTCGGCGGGTTCTACCAGGGCGCCCAGGACGGGCGCCGGGTCGTCGCGGCGGAACTCGCCCAGGACCACCAGGACCCGCAGGGCCGGGGGCAGGGGCACACCGACCAGGGGGACACCGCACAGGAGGCACGCACATGACCGCGCCCAGTACGTACGGACTGAGCACCCAGGCCCGCAACCTGCAGTGGCTGCTGACCGACCTGGTCGAGGAGGTGCCCGGGGTCAACTCCGTGGCCGTCGTGTCCTCGGACGGGCTGCTGCTGCTGTCCTCCGAGCCGGCCGCGGAATCCGCGCGGGAACACCGGCCCCGGGGCCCCCGCGGCGCCTCGGCCGACCTCGCCACCATCGTGTCCGGCCTCGGCAGCCTCACCACCGGTGCGGCCGCCCTCATGGAGTTCGGCACCGTCAAGCAGACGATGGTGGCCATGGAGAACGGCTCCGTCTTCGTCATGTCCATCAGCGACGGCTCCCTGCTCGGCGTGCACGCCACGCCCGACTGCGACATGAGCGTCGTCGCCTACCACATGGCCCTGTTCGTCGGCCGCGCCGGCCACGTCCTGACCCCCGAAGTCCGCAGTGAGCTGCGCCAGTCGATGGAGAAAACCCCGTGAGGAGTACGGCCTCCGACCGGCTGCCGATACGCGGCGCCGACCGCCGCCCCGCCCGCGTCCGCCCGTACTCCCTCACGGGCGGCCGCACCCGCTTCCCGCAGGTCCTGCTGGTGGAGACGTTCGTCGCCACCCTCGACAGCGGTCCGGCCAAGACGCCCGACCGCATGCCCGAGATGCGCGCCATAGTCGAGGTGTGCCGCCGGATGCGCACCATCGCCGAGATATCCGCACTGCTGAAGCTGCCGCTCGGCGTGGTCCGGGTCCTCGTCAGCGACCTCGCCGACCAGGGCCGGATCCGCGTCTACGGCACGGGCCACGGCACCGGCCGGCCCGACCGCGCGCTGCTGGAAAGGGTGCTCAGTGGCCTCCGCCGTCTCTGACTACGACGCCGACGTCGCCGGGATCGTGGACGACGAGCCCGTCCAGCCCTGGCAGTACGACCGCTCGCGCGCGCCCGTCGCCGTGAAGGTGCTGGTCGCCGGGGGCTTCGGCGTCGGCAAGACCACCTTCGTGTCCTCCCTCTCCGAGATCGCCCCGCTGCGCACCGAAGCGGTGATGACCCAGGCCAGCGTCCCCACCGACGACCTGACCGGGACCCCGGACAAGAACACGACCACCGTCGCCATGGACTTCGGCCGCATCACCCTCGACGACGACCTCGTGCTCTACGTGTACGGGACCCCCGGCCAGGAGCGGTTCTGGTTCATGTGGGACGACCTCGTGCGCGGAGCCATCGGCGGCCTCGTCCTGGCCGACACGCGCCGGCTGCGCGACTGCTTCCCCGCGCTCGACTACTTCGAGAGCTGCGGGCTCCCCTACGCGGTCGCCGTCAACCACTTCGAGGGCTCGCGCTCCTACGACGCGGAGGACGTGCGGGAGGCGCTCACGATCCCGCCGCACGTCCCCGTCGTGATCATGGACGCACGGCGCCGGGCCACGGTCGTGGAATCCCTGCTGACCCTGGTGGGCCACGCCCTGGACGCCACGCCCGCCTAGGCACGCCCGCGAAGGCACGCCCGCACGGGTGCGCCCTCCGCGCGCACGCACGGCGCCCCCGCACGGGCCCCGCGCGCGGCCTCCGCACGTCCCGAAGAACCCTCCCCGAATCGAGAACGTGAGATGCGCAAGATACTCGTCGTCGGGGCCGGCCAGTCCGGTCTCCAGCTCGCCCTCGGCCTCCAGGCGAAGGGGTACGAGATCACCCTCATGTCCAACCGGACCGCGGACGAGATCCGCACCGGACGGGTCATGTCCACGCAGTGCATGTTCGACACGGCGCTCCGGCACGAGCGGGACCTCCAGCTGGACTTCTGGGAGCAGCAGGCTCCCAAGATCCAGGGCCTGGGCGTCTCGGTGGCCGCCCCCGACGGCTCCCGCGCCGTCGACTGGCTCGGCCGCCTCAAGGCGTACGCGCAGTCCGTGGACCAGCGGGTGAAGATGGCGGGCTGGCTCGACACCTTCACCCAGCGCGGCGGCCAGCTGGTCATCCACGGCGCGTCCGTCGCCGACCTCGACTTCTTCGCCCGTACGTACGACCTCGTGCTCGTCGCCGCCGGCAAGGGCGAACTGGTGTCGATGTTCGAGCGGGACGCGGCACGCTCCCCGTACGACGCCCCGCAGCGCGCGCTGGCCGTCTCGTACGTGCACGGGCTCGGGCCGCGCCCCGAGCACCCGCAGACCGAGGCCGTGCGCTGCAACCTGGTCCCGGGCGTAGGCGAGCTGTTCGTCATGCCGACCCTGACGACGTCCGGGCGCGCCGACATCCTGTTCTGGGAGGGCCTGCCGGGCGGCCCGCTGGACGTCTTCAAGGGCGTCAACGACCCCGGCGAGCACCTGGCGCTGACCCTGTCGCTCATGGAGGAGTACACGCCCTGGGAGTACGCGCGGGCGACGAAGGTCGAGCTCACGGACGCGGGCGGCACCCTCGCCGGCCGCTACGCACCGGTGGTCCGCAACCCGATCGGCCGCCTGCCCGGCGGCGGCCTGGTCCTGGGCGTCGCGGACGTGGTCGTCGCGAACGACCCGATCACCGGGCAGGGCTCCAACTCGGCGGCCAAGTGCGCGGCCTCGTACCTCTCCTCGATCCTCATGCACGGGGACAAGCCGTTCGACGAGGCGTGGATGAAGGCCACCTTCGACAAGTACTGGTTCACCACCGGCAAGCCGGTGACCCAGTGGACGAACGCCATGCTGGGCGTCCCGCCGGAGCACGTGCTGAACCTGATCGGCGCGGCCGGGCAGCTCCAGCCCGTGGCGGACCGGTTCGCCAACGGCTTCGACAACCCGGCCGACTTCGACGCGTACTTCTACGACCCCGAGGACACCGCCGACTACCTGGCGGAGGTGTCGTCGGCCGTGGCTGCCCCGTCCGGCGCGTCCGGCGACGAGTAGCCCGTGTCGTCCCCCGCCGCCGCGGCCTCGGGCAGCGGCGGCGGGGTGAACTCCGCGAGCGGTTTCGCCTCCGGATCCGGGCGGACCGCCCCGAGGAGCGGGTTCGCCGCGATCGGCGAGACCTTCACGGTGGCCCCCGGGCGGGGCGCCTGGATCACCTTGCCGTCCCCGAGGTACAGGGCCACGTGGGTGGCCTTCGGGAAGTAGACCACCAGATCGCCCGGGCGCAACTGGTCCAGCGGTACCCGGGTCAGCTGTGCCCACTGCTCCTGGCTGGTCCGCGGGATGGACCGCCCGGCGTGCTCCCAGGCCCGCGAGGTCAGCCCCGAGCAGTCGAAGGAGCCCGGACCCTCCGCGCCCCACACGTACGGCTTGCCGATCTGCGCCGCCGCGTACCGCAGGGCGGCCCCGCCGGCGGCGGTGGGCGTACCCGTACGGGCGGGCAGCCGCCCGGAGTCCACCAGGGTGCGCTGCGCCCCTGCGGTCACGGCCGCCTCGCGGGCCCCGAGCCCGGCCAGCTCCTCGGGGGTGAGCGCCGCCAGCAGCCGCTCCACCTCCTTGAGCCGGCCCGTGACCTCCCGCTGGGCCCGCCTCTGCTCCGCGGCGAGGGCCGCCTGGTCGTCCAGGGCCTTGCGGGCCGCACCGGCCAGCGCCCCCGCCTGCGCCCGGCTCCGCTCCAGCCGCGCCACGACCGCGGCCCGCCGGGCACCCTCGCGGGCGGCCAGCCGGCGCTGGTCGACGGCCTGCTGGGGGTCGCCGGAGAGCAGCAACCGCAGGTACGGGGAGAGGGAGCCGCCGCGGGCCCCCTGGTACTGCTCCCGGGCGAGCCGCCCGGCGGTGGCCCGCTCGGAGTCGAGCGCGGAGCGGGCCTTGCCGAGCCGCGCGGCGAGCCGCTGCTCCTCGTCCTGCCGGGCCTTGAGGGCGACCTCGGCGGCGTTGTAGGCCTCGGTGGCTTCCTCGGCCCCCTGGTAGAGGCGCTGCAAACGGGTGAGCAGATCCCCGAGTTGGGGGGCGGATGCGGTGCGGGGGACTTCGGCGGCGGGGCCGGCGGCGGGGCCGGTGCGGGGGGCGGGGTCGGCCTGGGCGGTGGGCGGGGAGCCCGCGGCGACGAAGACGGCGGCCAGACAGGCGATCCGCAGCAGTCGTTTTGTCATGTAATCACCTCCGCCGCCCGATGCTGCCACGCCCACCCACCCGAACCTTCGACCGACCGTGGTGGGTCGGGGGAGGTCACCTGGTTGGGGGGGTGGGGAGTGGGGCAGGGGTGGAGCGGTATCCCCCTGGGCCGCCTCAGAGAGGGTTTGGGGGTTTCCCGTCAGTCCCATCGTCGTTCCGTGTCGCGCCGGCCCGTCAAGGGCGCTCGCTGCGCTCGCGTCGCTTCGCGATGGCCTTCGGCCACCCTTGACAGGCCGCCCCGCCCCGGAAAGCCGAAAGACTGCCGGGAAGCCCCCAAAAGAACGGTCACCAGGGAGAGGTCCCAGGAGCGGGCCCGTCAGGGACGAGGCGACGGGTCAGGGGCCATGCCCGCACCGCACGACGACCAGAGCAGCGACGGCAGCGCATGGGCGCGTCAGATCGCCACGCGCTTCTCCTTGTTCGGCGTCCGGCGGCCGTCTGGGGCTGGTACCCGTTCCCCATGGCGGTCCGAGCAGCGTCAGGCGGAGGTCAAGAGGGCGGCTGCCTGTCGGCGGGCTTCGGTGAGCCAGGCGGTGCGCTCCTCGTCGGATGAGTCGGTGACGGTCCGGAAGACGACGCGGCGGACGTCCGTGGCCCCCACGTACGGCAGGACGCATGCCGACCAGATGGTGTGCAGGGGATCGCCGAACTCGCTCTCTTCCCGGTCCGCCGGGGTGTCGGAGGTGTTCAGTACGAGGGCCTTGCCCGCTTTCAGGAGACCGGCGGGTTCGCCGTCTGCGGTGTCGAGCTTGTAGGCGACGCCGGGCGCGAGGACCCTTTGCACCCAGCCGGTGAGGACGGCGGGCGGCATGCCCCACCAGTTCGGGTGGACGAACACCAGGGCATCCAGTCCGGCCACCTCGGCCCGGTGCCGGGCCAGCTGACCGTCCTTGGCATCGGCCGACTCGACCGTCCCCGTCTCATCGCCGGACAGCCGCGGGTCGAAGCCCTCGGCACAGAGGTCGTGCGCCACGACCTCGGCCCCACGACCGCTCAGCTCCTCCACCACGGCCTCGAACAGCGCATGGTTGAAGCTCCCCGGCCTCGGATGAGCGAGATACACCCCTACACGCATGGTTCCCCCCGGTTGTCCGTCTGCGGCCATCCTAGATCCGAGCCGTATTCGGTGGTCCACGCATGTCTGCCCGTAGGCGAACCGACCGCCGGCCGCCGCACCATGAGGAGTGGGCAGCGATCTGTCGCGCCTGGCGGCCCGGATCGAGCTCCTGATCAACGTCAGGTGCAGGTATCAGCCTCCGGCGGCCGCCAGTCGCTGAGACGGGAGGAGCGCGTAGCGATCTGGTGCGTCCGGGTGCTTGCCGGGCTGCTCTGATCGCTGTTTGGTGCGGGTTGGGCCGGGCCCCAGTCCTGGGCATGGGGAAGGGGGCCCGGATGCCCGGGGGTCATGAGCCCTGGCCCCTCGTCTCATCGCTGAGGGAGCCGCTCCTCGTAGATGTCCCTGGTGACCGTTCTTCTGGGGGCTTCCCGGCAGTCTTTCGGCTTTCCGGGGCGGGTCGGTCGGTCAAGGGTGGCCGAAGGCCATCGCGCAGCGACGCGACCGAAGGGAGCGCCCTTGAGGGACCGGCCCGCCCCGGAACGACGATGGGACTGACGGGAAGCCCCCACACCCTCCCTGATCCGGCCCCGCTAGGACTCCGCCCCCGGTCCCCCGCTTCCCAGCAGCAGGGCCTTCGCCCGCGTGAACTCGTCCCGCGTCAGGAGGCCCTCCCGGGTCAGGTCGGCCAGTTGGGTCAGCCCCGCCACCAGGCCGCCGGGCGGGGGTGGTGCGCCGGGCGGGGTTGCCGCCGGCGCGGGCTCCTCCCCGCCGGTGGCCGCCGGACCCGGCTCCTCCCCGCCCCAGGCGGGGAGACCACGCTCCTCCCCGACCCCCTCCTCCCCGACCCCCTCCTCCCCGTCCCGCTCCTCCCCAACTCCCTCCCCGAACTCGTCCCCGTACTGGTCCCCGAACCCCTCCACCACCGCCTCGCCGCTGTCCTCCGCCTGGGCCCACTCCGCCGCGCCCGCCGCCCGCCTGAGCAGGCCCCGCAGGAGGGGGCGCCCCGAGGGGCGGTTCGCCGCCCTGACCGTCACGCCCACCGGCCGGATGAACATCACGCCACCCCCACCCGCTCCGCCGGGATCCGGACCGAGCCGACGATCCGCCCGCCCGCCGCCCGTACGGAGACCGCCGCGTCCTGCGCCCAGACGTGTTCGACCACCAGCAGCAGCGCGCAGCTGCCCCGGTCCAGCAGCTCCGCCGCCTCGTGCACGTCCTCCGGGCCGATCAGCCGCGCCACGTCACGGCCGGCCAGGATGCCCCGTAGCTCCACGAACTCGTCGAACTCCGCCGCCAGTACTTCCCCCGACGCCGTCTTCGTCGTGACGAGCCCGTCGATCAGCCGGACCACCCCCGTCTTCCGCAGCCCCATCACGGCCTCGACCGCCGGGACCCGCAGCTGTTCCTCCGGGAAGGCGAGGACGATGAATTCCACAGGTCCCATGCGCCGGGGCTCCTCACTCCTGTCGCTCCTGACCGTTTCTGACGACTCTTCGGCACCCTATGACATAAGCGGACATACCAGCCGCGACCTTGCTACGTTTCCCCGTATGACCGCTCTGACGGCGAAGGTGACGGAGCCCGCTCCGCCGCCGCCCCCCGACTCCGGCGCGCCCCGGCGCCGCGGCATCGAGCTGACCCTGCTCGCAGGCGCGGTCCTGATCTCCGTACTGGGCCACCTCTACGTCGACCTCGCCGCGAACGCCCCCACCGCCACCCCGACGCGCGCCGCCACCCCCCTCCCCGCCACCACCTACGCCGCCGGCCTCGGCGGGGCCGCGCTGCTCGCGCACCTCGCCGTCCGGCTCAGGGCCCCGTACGCCGATCCGCTCCTGCTGCCGATCGCCGTCCTGCTCAACGGGCTCGGCCTGGTCCTCATCCAGCGCCTCGACCTCGCCACCCCGGGCGAGCCCGGGGCGGGGGACCAGCTGCGGTGGTCGGCCCTCGGCGTGGTGCTCTTCGTCCTCGTCCTCACCCTCCTGCGCGACCACCGGGTGCTCCAGCGGTACGCCTACCTGGCCGTCACCACGGCCCTCGCGCTGATGCTCGTCCCCGTCTTCTTCCCGGCCGTCAACGGCGCCCACATCTGGATCCGCTTCGCCGGGCTCTCCTTCCAGCCGGGGGAGTTCGCCAAGATCCTGCTCGCGCTCTTCTTCGCCGCCTACCTCGCCGCGAACCGCACCGCCCTCGCCCTCACCGGCCGCCGGCTGTTCTGGAAGCTGCGCCTCCTGCCCGGCCGGGTACTCGGGCCGATCCTGGCCATCTGGCTGCTCAGCGTCGGTGTCCTCGTCCTGGAGCGGGACCTCGGGACCTCGCTGCTCTTCTTCGGGCTCTTCGTCATCATGCTGTTCACCGCCACCGGGCGGATCGGCTGGATCGCCATCGGGCTGGTGCTCGCCGCCCTCGGCGCGTACGCCGTCGGGACCTTCGAGCCGCACGTCCACAGCCGCGTGGACGACTGGCTGAATCCTTTCGCCTCCATCGAGCGCGGCGACGGACCCGGCCAGCTCGCCCAGTCCCTCTTCGCCTTCGCCGCCGGCGGCCTGCTCGGCGCCGGCCTCGGGCACGGCCATTCCTTCCTCATCGGCTTCGCAGCCAAGTCGGACTTCGTGCTCGCCACCGCCGGCGAGGAGCTCGGCCTCGTCGGCCTCACCGCGATCCTGCTGCTCTACGGGCTCCTCGTCTCCCGGGGCTTCCGCGCCGGACTCGCGCTGCGCGACCCCTTCGGGCGGCTGCTCGCCACCGGGCTCGCCTCGATCGTCGCCCTCCAGGTCTTCGTCATCGCGGGCGGCGTCACCGGCCTGATCCCGCTCACCGGCATGGCCATGCCCTTCCTCGCGCAGGGCGGCTCCTCCGTGGTCACCAACTGGATCATCGTCGCCCTGCTGGTGCGGCTCAGCGACAGCGCCCGCCGACCCCGACCGGAAGCGGGGGAGTTCGCCACGTGATCCGCTACATCCGCTGGTGCGCGTACTTCTGCGCGCTGCTGCTCGCCGCCCTGCTGGCCAACGTGGCCCGGGTGCAGGTCTGGGAGTCGGCCGCCTACGGGGCGAACCCGGCCAACAAGCGCCCCGCCATCGAGCGCTACGCCGAACCGCGCGGGGACGTCCTGGTCGACGGCAGGCCCGTCACCGGCTCGCGCGACAGCGGCCAGCTGCTGCGCTACGAGCGGACCTACACCGACGGCCCGCTCTACGCGCCCGTCACCGGCTTCTCCTCCCAGACGTACGGGACGAGCTTCGTGGAGCGCGCCGAGGACGCGGTCCTCGCCGGTACCGACCCGGGGCTCTCCGCGTTCCCGCTCTGGTACGACCTCTCGCGCGGCCGCCCCGGCGGCGGCAACGCCGTGACCACCGTGCGCGCCGCCGTACAGCAGGCCGCGTACCGGGGGCTCGGCGGCAAGCGGGGCGCGGTCGCCGCCCTGGAGCCGGCCACGGGCAGGATCCTGGCCCTGGTCAGCAGCCCCTCGTACGACCCGGGCCTGCTCTCCGGGACCGGTGCGAAGGTCAAGGCGGCCTGGGAGCGGCTGAACGCGGACCCCGCCAAGCCGATGCTCAACCGGGCGCTGCGCGAGACCTATCCGCCCGGCTCCACCTTCAAGATCGTGACGGCGGCGGCCGCCCTCGACGCGGGCGTGGTCACGGACGTGGACGCGCCCACCCGCACGCCCGACCCGTACCCGCTGCCCGGCACCAGCACCCTGCTGCCGAACGCGGCGACCGGCTGCGAGGACGCCTCGATGGCGGAGGCGGTGCAGTGGTCCTGCAACACGGTGATGGCGAGGATCGGGGTGCGGGTCGGGCTGCGGGCGATGGTGGAGGCGGCCACCCGGTTCGGGTTCAACGACGAGGGGCTGCGGGTGCCGTCGTGGGTGTCGCGGTCGGACTTCGACACCGACATGAGCCCGGACCAGCTGGCGCTCTCCTCGATCGGGCAGTTCAACACCAAGGCCACACCGCTCCAGATGGCGATGGTGGCGGCGGCCGTGGCCAACGGGGGCGAGCTGAAGGCCCCCTACCTGGTGGAGCGTACGACCCAGGACGACGGGTCCCCGGTGCGGCAGACCAGCCGGCGGACCATGGGCCGGGCGATGAGCCCCGCCACGGCGCTGCGCATGCAGGAGCTGATGGTGAAGGTGGTGGAGGACGGTACGGGCCGCAACGCGGCGATCCCCGGGGCGCGGGTCGGCGGCAAGACCGGTACCGCGCAGCACGGCGTGGGCAACGCCGGCACGCCGTACGCCTGGTTCATCGCCTGGGCCCGCGCGCAGGACGCGCCGGAGCCGGCGGTGGCGGTCGCCGTGGTGGTGGAGGACGCGTCGGCGGTGCGCGGGGACATCAGCGGCAACGGCGCCGCGGCCCCGATCGCGCGGGCGGTGATGCAGGCGGCCCTGGCGGGGCACTGACCCGCGCCTGCGGCCTCCGGACGGCCCCTAGCCCTGCGCGCCCTCCTGGACGGCGGCCTCCACCTCCGCCGCCCGGTCCCGCTCCTCGGCCGCGAAGCGCTCGCGGTCGAGGGCCTCGGCGATCTCCTCGTCCCGGGTCATCAGCAGGTCGAGGTTGGAGTCGCCCATCTCGAAGACCCCCATGTCCAGGTACGCCTTCTGCAGCCGGTCGCCCCAGAGCCCGATGTCCTTGACGCACGGCACGATCCGGCTGAACAGCAGCTTGCGGAACAGGTGCAGGAACTCCGACTGCTCGGTGTACTCCTCCGCCTCCCGCTTCGGGACGCCGAAGTTCTCCAGCACCTCCACTCCGCGCAGCCGGTCGCGCATCAGGTGGCAGCCCTCGATCACGAACTCCTCGCGCTCGCGCAGTTCGGCGTCCGTCAGCTGCTTGTAGTAGTCGCGCAGGGCCATCCGCCCGAAGGCCACGTGGCGGGCCTCGTCCTGCATCACGTACGCGAGGATCTGCTGCGGCAGCGGCTTGTCGGTGGTGTCGCGGATCATCCCGAAGGCGGCCAGCGCCAGCCCCTCGATGAGCACCTGCATGCCGAGGTAGGGCATGTCCCAGCGGGAGTCGCGCAGGGTGTCGCCCAGCAGCCCCTGGAGGCTGTCGTTGATCGGGTAGAGCATCCCGACCTTCTCGTGCAGGAAGCGCCCGAAGATCTCGGCGTGCCGCGCCTCGTCCATGGTCTGGGTGGCGGAGTAGAACTTCGCGTCGAGGTCAGGCACGGATTCCACGATGCGCGCCGCGCACACCATCGCGCCCTGTTCGCCGTGCAGGAACTGGCTGAAGTTCCAGGCGCTGTAGTGCCGGCGCAGCTCGCCCTTGTCGCGTTCGCTCATCCTGGCCCAGTGCCGGGTGCCGTGGAGCGTCAGCATCTCGTCGGGGGTGCCGAGCGGGTCGTACGGGTCCACCTCGATGTCCCAGTCGATGCGCTTGGCGCCGTCCCACTGCTTGTCCTTGCCCTTCTGGTACAGCGCGAGGAGGCGGTCGCGGCCGCCGTCGTACTCCCAGCTGAAGCGGGCCGCGCCGGCGGCGGGGACCGGCCAGACGCCCTCGTCCGGGGCATGGGTGTAGAGCTCGTGCGTCGACACTGACGCCTCCTCGTCTCACGTACTGCCGTGCGGGAGCGGTCGGTTGGCAGCGTCACACGTTGGTAGACACGGGGTCAACAAGTCGTGCGCGGGGGATTGACGGCCTTGCTGACAGGCAGTCTTATAAGAGGTGACCGCAGGTGACCCGATCGCGAGGTGCCCGAAGCCATGACGACCGTGACGGAACGAGCCGCGCTGAGGGACGCCCTCGGCCTCCTCAAGGACCGCGAGCAGATCGCCCAGCGACTCCTCGAATCCTCCGCCAAGCACTCCTTCGACCCGGACCGGGAACTCGACTGGGACGCCCCGCCGATCGACGGGAAGTACTACTGGCCGCCCGAGCTGCTCTCCCTCTACGACACCCCGATGTGGAAGAAGATGGGCGAGGAGCAGCGCATCGACCTGTCCCGCCACGAGGCGGCGTCCCTGGCCTCCCTGGGCATCTGGTTCGAGATCATCCTCATGCAGCTCCTGGTCCGGCACATCTACGACAAGCCGCTGACCAGCAACCACGTCCGGTACGCGCTCACCGAGATCGCCGACGAGTGCCGCCACTCGATGATGTTCGCCCGCATGATCCAGAAGGCGGGCGCCCCCGGCTACCCCGTCTCCCGGCTCAACCACAACCTCGCCCGCATCCTCAAGACGGTCTCCACCACCCCCGGTTCCTTCGCCTGCACCCTCCTCGGCGAGGAGATCCTCGACTGGATGCAGCGCCTGACCTTCCCGGACGAGCGCATCCAGCCCCTGGTCCGCGGCGTCACCAGGATCCACGTCGTCGAGGAGGCCCGGCACGTCCGGTACGCCCGCGAGGAACTGCGCCGCCAGATGCTGACGGCCCCCCGCTGGGAGCGCGAACTCACCCGGATCAGCTGCGGCGAGGCCGCCCGCGTCTTCTCCGTCGCCTTCGTCAACCCCACCGTGTACGAGAACGTCGGCCTCGACCGGCGCGAAGCCGTGGCCCAGGTCAAGGCCAGCGGCCACCGGCGCGAGGTGATGCAGAGCGGCGCGAAGCGGCTCACCGACTTCCTCGACGACATCGGCGTCCTGAGCGGAGTCGGCCGCAGACTCTGGCGCAGCTCCGGCCTCCTCGCGTAGACGGGTCGTCTAGTCTGCGGGCATGACCGTACGGGCCTACCGCAGACTGAGCGTCGAGGAGCGGCGAGCCCAGCTCCTCGACGCCGCGCTGTCGCTGTTCGCGCACCGTGCCCCGGAGGAGATCTCCCTCGATGACGTCGCGGAGGCCGCGGGCGTCTCGCGCCCGCTGGTCTACCGCTACTTCCCGGGCGGCAAACAGCAGCTGTACGAAGCCGCCCTGCGCTCGGCGGCGGACGTCCTCGAACTCTGCTTCGCCGAACCCCAGGCCGGCCCGCTGACCCAGCGGCTGTCCCGGGTCCTGGACCGGTACCTGGCGTTCGTCGACGAACACGACGCCGGCTTCGCCGCCCTCCTGCAGGGCGGCAGCGTCGTGGAGACCTCCCGCACCACCGCCACGGTGGACGGCATCCGCCGCGCGGCCGCCGAACAGATCCTCCTCCACCTGGACGTCCCGTCCCCGGGCCCGCGGCTGCGGATGATGGTCCGCACCTGGATCACGGCGGTGGAGGCGGCCTCGCTGATCTGGATCGACGAGGGCAAGCAGCCGGAGGCCGCCACCCTGCGGGGCTGGCTGGTGGACCAGTTCATCGCCCTCCTGACGGCCACGGCGGCCACCGACCCCGAAACGGCCGGCGCCGCGCGCGCCGCCCTCGCCCTGGAGCCGGCGGACGGCCCGGTCGGCGTCCTCGCGCGGCGCGTGATCCCCGTGGTCTCCGAGGCGGCCCACCTGCTGTGACACTGGAGGGGTGAGAAGCGAACCGACTCCCTTCGAGGGCGGACCCATGGACGGCCGGATCCTCCCGATCCTCGTCGGCCCGACGGGGCACCCGCCGAAGTGGTACGAGATCCCGGTCCCGGCGCCGGACGGCGGGCCGCCGACGGTACTGCTGTACGAGCGGGTGCCGTCGGGGTACACGAAGCGGCTGGGACTCCAGAAGGGGTGGAAGTACACCTTCTCCCCGACGGGCGAGAAGCCCCGCCCCAACTGGCCCTGGCCCAAACGCCGCCGCACGTAACCCCCCTCACGGTCCCATTCCCCGGGCGCTGCCCGGACCCGCGCCTCAAACGCCGGCGGGGCTGGGGGGTACCGCAAGGAGGAAGGTGGCTGCGTACGGAGGGGGCGGGGGCGGGGTGGGGTGTCGTCCGGGACTAAAACGAGATG
>NZ_JBEZKZ010000097.1:0-22111 GCF_040651895.1 Streptomyces sp. NPDC048352 | reverse complement strand
GGCGGGGGCGGCGCTGCGGCCGGCGGCGGCGGAGCCGCGGGCGGTGGGCGTGATCCGGGCGGCGGGAGCGGTGCGCACGCCGGCGGGAGTGGTGCGTGCTGCGCCGGGGGTGGTGCGCGCCGGGGTGGGGACGCGCGGCCGTACGCCGGTCGTGGTGCCCGTCGAGGGGGTGGGCCGGACGCCGGTGGTGGAACTGGTGGTGGGCCTGGACGTACCGCCGGCGATGGTGAGGTCGGCCGAGCCGTTCTCCCCGTTGCAGGTGAAGGTGACCGAGTACAGGGCTCCGCGCCGGGCGTCGCGGTCCACGGTGACCCGGGCGGTCTGCCCGCGCGCGATGTTCACGGTGTCGAAGACCCCGGAGGAGGCCGTGGCGTAGGCGGCGCCGCAGCCGGTGACGGACAGCACCACCTGGCCCCCGGGGGCGACGACGGAAGGGGCGAGGGAGAAGCCGAAGGAGGTGACGGGCGCCGCCTCGGCCGCGGCGGCGGGCGCGCCGAAAGCGCCGAGCGTGAGGAAGGCGCCGGTGCTGAGCAGGGCGGTGGCGGAGCTGCGTATCGCACCCATGGTCGGTCCTCCGGATCCCCGAGGAGCAGTCGCGCAGGGTCTGCGCACGTGGTGGGGGTCGTGCACCTCGATGTCCGCCACGCTAGGTGCCGCTGCGGTCACCCGCGATCAGGAACGGGCGAATGGGGCACGGCCGTAGGCCGAACCGGCGACCGGGGACCCGCTCCCGGTTTCCCGGGAGCGGACACGCGTTCAGTTCTCCAGCCCCAGGTGCGGGAACTGGGCGAGGAAGGGCTCGGCGGTGGCGGCGATGCCCCGCCCGAAGGGCGAGTCGAAGTCCCAGATGAGGAAGAGCAGGAAGGCGATCAGCGCGCTGAAGAGCCCGGCCAGCAGCATTTCGCGGAAGGAGCGGCGGATCTGCAGGGTGAAGATCAGCCCCACCGTCACCAGGGCCCCGGTGATCAGTCCGAACCACACCACGCCGGGCATGGTGGCCCCGGCGCTCAGGCCGCGTGAGGTGCGGGCGTCGTCCGCGAGGGCGATCTGGTCGACCAGCGGCTGGTAGGCCTGCCCCTCGTGGTCGGTCTGCGGCTCGTAGTCGGTGACGTCGCGGCGGATCTTCTCCAGCAGCTCCCCGCCGCGTTCGGTGATGCCGCCGCCCGCGGCCATCTTCTGCCACTCCGTGTCGACCACGTACGTCACGTACGCGTCGACGTCGGAGCGGATCCTCTTGCGCACCTCGGCGGGGTAGACCTCGGAGCGGACGCTGACCTCGTGCAGGGCCTGGGCCTCCTGGCGTACGTATTCCTGGGCGGCTCCGCGGCCTTCCCAGACGCCGGCGATCGCCAGGCCCAGGACGATCGCGTAGATCACCCCGATCATCATCGTCATGTACTCGATGACGTCCGGGGTCTCGTTCGGATCGTCGTCCTCGCCGATCCGGCGGTGGTTGAAGAAGGCGATGGACAGGACCACGGCGCAGGCCGCGGCCATCGCGAGGGACAGGACGAGCCATTCCGACACGGCGACTCCCAATCGGTGAGCGGTGGGCGGCCTACCTCGGGCGCAGCGCGACGATCGCGAGCACGGCCGGGGCGGCGGTCATGAGGGTGAAGGTGACCGGCGAGATGTGGTGCTCCACCGGTTTGCGGGAGGCGGTGCGGTAGGCGGGACGGGCGACGGGTTTGGGCGGCGCGGTCGTCGCCGGCGGGGGCGGCGGCTCGGGCGCGGGCTCCGGCGGTGCGGGGGCGGGGACCCGGGGCGGCGGTGGCGGCTTGGGTGCGGGCTTGGGCGGTGGGGGCGGTGCGGGAGCCGGAGCGGGCGGCACGGGGACCGGCTTCGGCGGCGGTGGCGGGGTGGGCTTCGGCGGTGGCGGCTTCGGCGACGGCGGTGGTGGCTTCGGCGACGGCGACGGCGACGGCGGCGGGGGCTTGGGCGTCGGCTTGGGCGGGCACGGCGGGGGTGGCGGCGGGCAGTGGTGCGCGCCCTCGTGCCCTTCGCCGCGGTGGCCGCAGGCGTGCCCGTGGCCGTGGCCGCCGTGATGTCCGCCACCCCGGCCGGCCCCGCTGCCACCGCTGCCGGCGAACGCGTACAGCTCGATGGGGGCTCCGCCGTCGGCGGAGCCGATCGTCGCGTAGGCGCAGCTATCGGCCACGGCCGGCGTGGCGGAGAGCGCCGCCCACAGCAGGACCGGAACCGTCAGCAGGCGCCTGGCACAGGCTCTGTTCACCCGGGGAGCATGGGCCCGCGCCCGCCCGCGCGGGCGGGCCGGGGCAGCGGTTCGCCTGAACGGATGGAGTGGTGAGCGTAGAGGTTTGAGCCAGCTTTGGACCGCTTCTGATCGTTCGTAGTCGAAATCTCAAAAGGTATGTGTCGGTTTTTTCGCCGGTGATGCCGGGGGTCGCACGTGCCTTTGGTGTGTGACCAAGAACGGACCGCCAATTTCCGCTTTTGCTCGCCCTGTTGGGAAATGATCAGTACATTCGGCTCGGACAGCAGTCCGACCCCCGTACCACCCCCGTCCCACCCCCGGACACGACCGCCCGACCACGGCACGAGAGGCTTGGAGACCCCGATGGAACGCCCCGCCTGGGCCCCGCCGGGCATCGACATATCGGTGCCCAGTGTGTCCCGCATCTACGATTACTACCTGGGCGGCTCCCACAATTTCGAGGTCGACCGCCAGGCCGCCCGCCGCGCCATGGAGTTCATGCCGGGCCTGCCCAAGATCATGCAGGCCAACCGGGCGTTCATGCGCCGCGCCGTGCGCCACGCCGTGGCCGAGGGAGTCACCCAGTTCCTCGACATCGGCTCCGGCATCCCGACCTTCGGCAACGTCCACGAGATCGCCCGCGCCGCCAGCCCCGAAGCCCGCGTCGTCTACGTCGACCACGACCCGGTGGCCGTCGCCCACAGCCGCGCCGTCCTGGCCGGGGACGACCTCAGCGCCGTCGTCTCCGCCGACCTGCGCAAGCCCAGGGACATCCTGGACTCGCCGGAAGCCGACCGGCTGCTGGACCTGGACCGGCCGGTCGCCCTGCTGCTCGTCGCCGTCCTGCACTTCCTGGAGGACAGCGACGAGCCGTACGCCGCCGTCGCCGAGCTGCGCGACGCGCTGGCCCCGGGCAGCCTGCTGATCCTCACCCACGCCTCCTACGAGGGCATCCCGCTCACCGAGGAGGTCGCCGGCGGCGCCGTCGGCGTCTACCGGGACATCCGCAACCCCCTCGTCATGCGCACCCGCGAGCAGATCTCCGGCTTCTTCGAGGGGTTCGAGCTGGTGGAGCCGGGCCTGGTGTTCATGCCCGACTGGCACCCGGAGGGCACCGGGCCCCTCGCGGAGGGCGAGGAGCCCGAGGATCCGTACGCCTTCTCGGGCTACGGCGGCGTGGGACGCAAGGCGTGAGACTCCCCGCTCCGACGCCCCCGCCCGCCGGCCCCCGCCCGGCAGAGCCGGCGGCCGCCGGGGAGACGGCGCCCCCGCTGGTCCTGCCGCACCCGGCCCAGCCGCCCGGCCCGCACCAGGGCCGGGCTCCGGTGCGCGAGCTGCGCAGCGGGCTCGACGACCGCATCGCGCGCTTCGCCACCATCTGGGGGCGCGCCATCTTCCCCGTCACGGCGACCTCCCTGACCCGCCCCGAGTTCGAGCAGCACCTCCTTCCGCTCGCCCGGACCCTGACCGAGGCCCTGCACGCCCGCCCCTTCGACGCGGGCGTCGCCCAGCGCGTGGGCGCCGAGCTCGTCGCGGTGCACTGCACCGACCCCGAGGCGCTCGCCGGCACCCTCGGCGTGGTCGAGTCGTACCTGGTGCTCTACTGCGGGCCCGACGGCGCCGGGACCGAGAGCACCGAGGAGTACCGCTCGCGCTGCGCCCGGCTCCAGCACGGCATCGCCGCCGGCTTCGCCCGGGCGCTGCGCGAACGCACCCTGCGGGAGCAGGAGGCCATCGCGCGCTCGGCACTCACCGCCCGCAGCGACGCCCAGCAGGCCTTGCACGCCAGCGAGGAGCGCTTCCGGGCCGTCTTCGAGGGAGCGGCCGTCGGGATCGGCATCGCCGACCTGGAGGGCAACGTCCTCGAGGTCAACGACGCCCTCCTCAAGATGTTCGGCGGCCTGGAGGGCCACGTCCGCAGCCGCAACGTCAGCGAATGGGGCCACCCCGACGACACCCCGCACGTCTGGCGGATGTACGGGGAACTCGTGCGCGGGGAACGCGAGCACTACCGGGTCGAGAAGCCCTACTACCGGCACGACGGCACCGTGCTGTGGACCAATCTGACGGTGTCCCTGCTGCGCGACGCCGACGGGCAGCCCCAGTACCAGCTGGCCCTGATGGAGGACACCACCGAACGCCGGCTGCTCAACCTCCGTCTGCGCTACGAGGCCACCCACGACGCGCTGACCGGGCTGCCCAACCGGACGCTGTTCTTCGAGCGGCTGGAGAAGGCCCTGGGCGGGGCCCCCGGCAGCCGCTTCGGCCTGTGCTACCTCGACCTCGACGGGTTCAAGGCGGTCAACGACAGCCTCGGCCACTCCGCGGGGGACCGGCTCCTGGTGGAGGTCGCCGACCGGCTGCAGAGCTGCGCCACCGGACCGGGCGAGGTCGTCGCCCGCCTGGGCGGCGACGAGTTCGTCGCCCTGACCACCGGGCCCGCCGCCGGCAGCGACGAGGAGCCCGGGGAGAAGGTCACCGACCTCGCCGTGCGCATCCTGTCGGCGCTCTCCACCCCCATCCGGATCGAGGGCCGGGAACTCACCGTGCGCGGCAGCATCGGCATCGTCGAGGGCCGCGCGGGCGAGCGCACCCCGGCGGAGGTGCTGCGCAGCGCCGACATCACCATGTACCGGGCCAAGGCGGCCGGCGGCAACCGCTTCGAGTTCGCCGACGCCGAGGCGGACGCCCGCGCCATCACCCGCCACGGCCTGACCAACGCCCTGCCGGCGGCGCTGGAGCGCGGCGAGTTCTTCATCGAGTACCAGCCCCTGGTGCACATGCACGACGGCAGCGTGCACGGCGCGGAGGCGCTGGTGCGGTGGTCGCACCCGCAGTACGGCGTGCTCGGCCCGGACCGCTTCATCCCGCTCGCCGAGCGGACCGGGCTGATCGTGCCGCTCGGCCGCTGGGTCCTGGAGGAGTCCGTCCGCCAGGCCCGCAACTGGCAGCGCCAGCACGGCGGAGCCGCCCTGCGCGTCAACGTAAACCTCTCGCCCACCCAGCTCCACCACCCCGGCCTGGTCGCCGACACCGTGCGCGTGCTGGAGAGCTCCGGGCTGGCCCCGGGCGCCCTGTGCCTGGAGGTCACCGAATCGGCGCTGATCGGTGCCGATGACGAACTCCTCGAACCGCTGCGCCGGCTCGCCGCCCTCGGCGTGGACATCGCCCTCGACGACTTCGGCACCGGCTACTCGAACCTGGCCAACCTGCGCCGCCTGCCGGTCAGCGTCCTGAAGCTGGACCGCAGCTTCACCCAGGGGATGCAGCAGCAGCCGGCCAACCCCGTCGACGTCAAGATCGTGGAGGGGATCGTCGCCCTGGCCCACAGCCTCGAACTCGCCGTGACGGTCGAGGGAGTGGAGACCGGCGCCCAGGCGGCCCAGCTCCGCGCCCTCGGCTGCGACACCGCCCAGGGCTGGTACTACGCCCGCCCGGGCGCCCCGGACCGGATCCACGCCCTCACCCTCTCGGACGCCGTGCCCACCCCCTGAGGGCGTGTGTGTCAGCCCAGGCCGGCCTCCGTTCCCCGGCCGGGCTCGCGCACCGCCGCCAGGACCCGGTGGTGGCGTTCGGTGCTGTCGGCCAGGAGCGCCGCGGCCGCCGGTAGCCGCTCGGCCTCGTAGGCGTCGAGGGCGTCGAGGGTCTCCGCCCCGCCCTGTCCGGCCAGGGCCCCGGCCAGGGCCCGGCCGAGCGCCGCCGCGTCCAGGATTCCGGTGTTCATGCCCAGCCCGCCGGCTATCGGGTGGACATGGGCGGCGTCCCCGGCGAGGAACACCCGGCCCTCGCGCATCCGGGCGGCCATGCGCACGTTGACCCGCCATGTCGACATCCAGGTGGGATCCGCCAGCCGTATGCCCTGCACCCGGGCGTGCCGGTCGAAGAGCCGCTGGAACCCCTCCAGAGTGGGTGCCTGCGCCCGGCCGGCCTCATCGAGCTCGGGCGAGGCCTGGAGCTGGAAGACGTCCGTCTGCGGCATCGGGCAGAGCATCATGGCGCCGCCCTCCGAGGTGAACCACTGGTGCCAGAACGCGCGGCTCAGGCCCGGCGCCCGGACGTCCCCGATCACCATGGTCGGCGCTTCCTCGGTGTGCCCCTCGAAGGGGATTCCCAGCAGGCGCCGGGTCGTGCTGCGGCCGCCGTCGCACCCCGCGAGGTAGCCCGCACGGGCGCTGTGGCCGCCGGCCAGCCGCACGGTGACCCCGCCGGCGTCCTGGTCGATGCCGACCACCTGCGCGTCGTGCTCGACCTCCACTCCGAGTCCGGCGAGCCGCTCCCGCAGGACCTGCTCGATCTGCCACTGGGCGATGAGGACGCCGGCGTCGGTCGGGGTGTCGGTGATGTGGGCGCCGTCGAAGTACTTGCGCAGGACGACGCCGTGCGTGCCGATGGCGGAGATCCGCTCGGCGATGCCCAGCCGGGCGAAGACCTCCAGGCTGGTCGGTGCGAGTAACTTGCCGCGGGATTCGCGGTGCGGGCCCGGCCGCTGGTCGAGGACGCGGACGGAGACGCCGCGCAGTGCGAGCTCGCAGGCCAGGGTCAGTCCGGTGGGGCCGGAGCCCGCGATCAGTACGTCGTTCATCGGATGTCCTCTCGTCGTCGGTAGCTCAAGGAAAGCGTCCCGGCGAGGAAAAGGCAACCCGGTAACGAAATTTACTTGGTTGTGTTTTGGTGTTACGGTGGACGCATGGACAACACGACGGGTCTGCGCGAGAGCAAGAAACTGCGCACGCGCCGCCAGCTGGCGGCCACGGCGCTGGAACTCTTCCTGGAACGGGGCTTCGACGCCGTGTCGGTGGCCGACGTCGCCGCCGCGGCCGAGGTCTCCAAACCCACCCTGTTCCGGTACTTCCCGAGCAAGGAGGACCTGGTGCTCGACCGGTTCGCCGACCACCAGGACGAGGCGGCGCGCATCGTGCGCGACCGCCCGGCCGGCCGCTCCCCGGTACGGGCCGTGCACGAGCACTTCCTGGCGGCCCTCGCCGAGCGGGACCCGATCACCGGGCTCTGCGACCACCCGAACGTCCTCGCCTTCCAGGGGCTGCTGTACTCCACCGCCAGCCTGGAGACCCGGCTCGCCCACTACACGGCGCGCGAGGTGGAACTGCTAGCGGCGGTGCTGGAAGCGGAGACGGTCCCCGCGTTCACCGCCCGCCTGGCGGCGCTGCACCTGGTGACGGTCCGCCAGGAGCTGGGCCGGGAGAACTGGCGCCGGCTCTCGGCCGGCCAGAGCGCCGACGAGGCCTATCCGGCCGCCGTCGCCGAAGCCGACCACGCCTTCGCCATGCTCGCCGACGGAATCGACCAGTCCCTCGGCCCGCTCATACCCTCCTGACATCGGGGACAGGAGCGCTGGAAAGGGATCACCGAGGCGGGAGTGCGGATGGGTGCGAGGTATGTCACCGGGCTGATCGAGGCGTTGGAGCGGTACGCGGAGCGGCCGGCGATCGGCGCCGGGGCCGATGTCCTGAGGTTCTCCGAGGTACTGGACGCCGTCTACCGGCTGGCCGGAGCGCTGGACGACGCGGGAGTCGGCCGGGGCAGCGGCCTGGCCTGTGTGACGGGCCGCAACCGGCCGGAGGTGCTGCTGGTGCGGCTTGCCGCGCACGTGCTGGGTGCGCGGCTGACCCAGGTGGTGACCGGTCCGGCCGTCCACGGCCTCGACTTCATCCTGCGGGACTGCCGGCCGGACCTGGTGGTGCACGACGTCCCGGTGCCGCCGGCCCGTGCCCCGCGGCTCGGCCTGGACGAGCTGCTCGCAGCCGCGGCCGACCGGGACGGTGCCCCGATGCCGGTGCGGGCCCGGGAGGACGACATCGCCCGCGTCACGTACACCGGCGGGACCACGGGGCGGCCCAAGGGCGTGGCCTCGACGTTCCGCGCGATGGCCGCGCGTGACAGCGGCCGGGGGACCGGCTGGACGGGCGCGGCGTACCTCTCGGTCACCACCCTCGCCCAGCGATCGGGCGGGCGGAGCCTGGAGCAACTGCTGGCCGGAGGGAGGGTGGAGATCCTCGACCCCTTCGAGCCGCGGGAGTTCGCGGCCGCCTGCCGGCGACTGGGGCGGGTGTCCACCTACCTGACGGCTTCGATGGTCTACCGGCTCCTGGACGACCCGGCGACGGCGGCCGGGATCCCGGGGCTGGAGGGGGTCTCGTACGGCGACGCGCCCGTGATTCCGGAGCGCCTGGGCGAGGCGGTGGCCCGCTGGGGGGTGCGGTGGCGCCAGGGCTACGGGACGAACGAGTCGGCGGTCATCAGCCGGCTCACCCCCGCCGACCACGACGCGGGGGTCGCCGGCCGGCCGGAGCTGCTGGCATCCGTGGGGCGCCCCGTCCCGGGCGTGGAGGTCCAGGTACGGGACGCGCGGGGGACGCTATTGCCCGCCGGGCGCACGGGCGAGGTGTGGGTCCGCTCCAAGACGGTGATGGCCGGGTACTGGAACCAGCCCGGGCTGACGGCCGAGGTGCTGCGGGAGGGGTGGCTGCGTACCGGGGACCTCGGGCACGTCGGCGACGGCGGCTACCTCTACCTCGACGACCGGGTCAAGGACGTGGTGATGGTCAACGGCGACAACATCTACTGCCTGCCGGTCGAGGCGCTGCTCGCCCGGCACCCGGCGGTGGCGCAGGCCGTGGTGGTCGGACGCACCAGCATGGTCACCGGGGAGGAGGTCTGCGCGTTCCTGGTGCCGGCGCGCGGCTGCGCACCGAGCGGCACGGTGGCTGCCGAAGCCTGCGCCCTCGTGGAACGGGAGCTGGCCCCGGCGCACCGGCCGACGGCGGTGTTCTGGGAACGGGAGATCCCGCTGACCGCCCGCGGCAAACCCGACAAGAGACGCTTGCGTCGGATCGCTGCGCAAGCGTCTGCCCAGTAGGCCCGCAGCCTGGCATGCCCGCCCGGCAGGCCCGGGGCCCGGCCAGGCCCAGGGCCCGGTGGGCCGGGAGCAATAGGCCCGGCGCCGATAAGCCCGACACCCGGAGGGCCGGTAGCAGCAGGCCCGGGGCCCGGCATGCCCGGCGTCCGGGGCCCGGGCGCCTGGGGCGGCGCGGCCTGCGGCCCGCCGGGCCCGGGCGTCGTCCGTGCCAGCGGCCTGCGGCGCGCCGGGACCCGGGCGCCTGGGGCGGCGCGGCCTGCGGCGTGGGGGACCCCGGGGCGTCGGGGTGCCGGTTCTGGGGGGCTCAGCCGACCAGCATGCGTTTCAGTTCGCGGGCCGCCCGCGGGGGTGCCACGTCCGTGCGGTGGGCCAGGGCGATGGTGCGCCGCAGCGGGGAGCCCGCGAGGGGCGTGGCCCGCAGGCCCGGGCCGGCGTGGTCGACGACCATGGCCGGGACCACCGCGATGCCGAGCCCGGCCCGTACGAAGCCCAGGACCGCGTCCATCTCCCCGCCCTCCACCGTGAACACCGGCTCGAAGCCCGCCGCCCGGCAGGCCCCCACCGTCAGGTCCCGCAGGTCGTAGCCGTGCCGGAACATCACCATCGGCTCGTCGCGCAGGTCGGCGATGGCCAGCTCCCCGCCGCCCGCCGGCGGCGGCAGCCCGGCGGACGAGACGACCACCAGGTCCTCCGTGAGCAGCTCCACCGTCGTCAGGGCGGGCGCCGACGGCGGCAGCGGCAGCGCGATGAGGGCCAGGTCCAGCACCCCCCGCGCGAGTTCGCGCACCAGGTCCAGCGAACCGCTCTCCTCGATCAGCAGCTCGATGCCCGGGTGCGCCGCGTGGAAGGCGCGCAGTACGGCCGGCAGCAGGCCCGTGCACACGCTCGGGGTGGCCCCCAGCCGGACCCGCCCGCGCCGCAGCTGCGCCAGCTCCTGCACCTCCAGCCGCGCCGTGTCCGCGTCCGCCAGGATCCGCCGCGCCAGCGGCAGCAGCGCCTCGCCCGCGTCGGTGAGCGCGATGTTCCCCCGCGCCCGGCTGAACAGTTCAGCGCCCAGCTCCCGTTCGAGCGCCTTGATCTGCTGCGACAGCGAGGGCTGGGCCACGTGCTCCCGCTCGGCGGCGCGCGTGAAGTGCCGGGTCTCGGCGACGGCGACGAAATAGACGAGCTGCTGGAACTGCATCCCCTCAGGCTACGCCCCTCCATAGGCCCCGGCTATCGCGATCAGCTCCACCATGTCTTGGACCTCTTGGGACCTCGGTCCTTACCGTCATCGCATGGCTCTGGCAACGCGGACGGATCGACGGCCGTCCACCACGCGCACGCTCTGGGACTCCACCGTCGGCAAGAAGTCCGTGATGGCCGCGTCCGGCCTGGTCATGCTCGGCTACCTCGTCGTGCACATGCTCGGCAACCTCAAGATCTTCTTCGGGTCCGACGAGTTCAACGGCTACGCCCACTGGCTGCGCACCCTCGGCTCGCCCTTCCTGCACCACGAGTGGGCCCTGTGGATCGTGCGCGTGGTGCTGCTCGCCGCCGTCGCCGCCCACGCGGTCTGCGCGTACCAGCTCAGCCGGCGCGACATCAAGGCGCGCCCGGTGAAGTACGCCCGCAAGCGCCGCCGCGCGAGCTACGCCACCCGCACCATGCGCTGGGGCGGCGTCATCCTCGGGCTCTTCATCGTCTGGCACCTCCTCGACCTGACCACGCTCACCGTCAACGAGCGTGCCTGGGCCGGCCACCCGTACGAGAACGTCCTCTCGACCTTCTCCACCTGGTACGGCAACACCGTCTACATCGTGGCGATGGCCGCACTCGGCCTGCACGTGCGCCACGGCTTCTGGAGCGCCGCCCAGACCCTCGGCGCGGGCAGCGCCCGGCGCGACCGGACGCTGAAGTTCCTGGCCAACGCCCTGGCCCTCGTCCTCTTCGCGGGCTTCGTGTCCGTGCCCGTCGCCGTCATGACCGGAGTGGTGAGCTGACCATGAGCACCGAATACGCCGCCTACACCACCGGCGAGCCCCTCCGCGACACCAAGGCCCCCGAAGGCCCGATCGCCGAGCGCTGGGACCGCCGCCGCTTCGAGGCCAAGCTGGTCAACCCGGCCAACCGCCGCAAGCACACCGTAATCGTCGTCGGCACCGGCCTGGCGGGCGGTGCCGCCGGCGCGACCCTCGCCGAGCAGGGCTACCACGTCGTCCAGTTCTGCTTCAGCGACTCCCCGCGCCGCGCCCACTCCATCGCCGCACAGGGCGGCATCAACGCCGCCAAGAACTACCGCAACGACGGGGACTCCGTACACCGCCTCTTCTACGACACCGTCAAGGGCGGCGACTTCCGCGCCCGCGAGTCCAACGTCCACCGCCTCGCCCAGATCTCCGTCGAGATCATCGACCAGTGCGTCGCCCAGGGCGTCCCCTTCGCCCGCGAGTACGGCGGCCTCCTCGACACCCGCTCCTTCGGCGGCGTCCAGGTCTCCCGCACCTTCTACGCCCGCGGCCAGACCGGCCAGCAGCTGCTGCTCGGCGCC
The DNA here is from genome assembly GCF_040651895.1 of Streptomyces sp. NPDC048352. NCBI lineage: Bacteria > Bacillati > Actinomycetota > Actinomycetes > Kitasatosporales > Streptomycetaceae > Streptomyces > Streptomyces sp. NPDC048352. The sequence continues at coordinate 10,489 of NZ_JBEZKZ010000097.1, read as the reverse complement.
TACCAGGCGCTGTCCCGGCAGATCGCCGCCGGCAATGTGGAGCTGCACGCCCGCACCGAGATGCTCGACCTGATCACGGTCGACGGGGTGGCGCGCGGCATCGTCGCCCGTGACCTGGTCACCGGCAGGATCGACACCCACTACGCCGACGCGGTCGTCCTGGCGAGCGGCGGCTACGGCAACGTCTTCTACCTCTCCACCAACGCCATGAACTCCAATGCGACCGCCGTCTGGCGGGCGCACCGGCGCGGCGCCTACTTCGCCAACCCCTGCTTCACCCAGATCCACCCCACCTGCATCCCGCGCACCGGCGACCACCAGTCCAAGCTCACCCTCATGAGCGAGTCGTTGCGCAACGACGGCCGCATCTGGGTCCCCAAGGCCAAGGGCGACACCCGCCCCGCCGCCGACATCCCCGAAGACGAGCGCGACTACTACCTGGAGCGGATCTACCCCTCCTTCGGCAACCTCGTCCCGCGCGACATCGCCTCCCGCGCCGCCAAGAACGTGTGCGACGAGGGGCGCGGCGTCGGCCCCGGCGGCCAGGGCGTGTACCTCGACTTCGCCGACGCCATCCGGCGCATGGGCCGGGACAAGGTCGCCGAGAAGTACGGCAACCTCTTCGAGATGTACGAGCGGATCACGGCGGAGGACCCGTACGAGGTCCCCATGCGGATCTACCCGGCCGTCCACTACACGATGGGCGGGCTGTGGGTCGACTACGACCTCCAGACCACCGTCCCCGGCCTGTTCGCGATCGGCGAGGCCAACTTCTCCGACCACGGGGCCAACCGCCTCGGCGCCTCCGCCCTCATGCAGGGCCTCGGCGACGGCTACTTCGTCCTCCCCTCCACCATCAACGACTACCTCGCCCGCCACCCGCACCGGGACGCGGTCGACGACACCCACCCCGAGGCGCGGGAAGCCGTGCGCGAGACCCGCGAACGGCTGGAGCGGCTGCTGGCCGTGGACGGCGACCGCACCCCCGACTCCTTCCACCGCGAGATCGGCGAACTCATGTGGGAGTACTGCGGGATGGCCCGCACGGAGGAGGGACTGCGCAAGGCCCTCGCCCGACTCCCCGAGATCCGCGAGGAGTTCTGGCGCCGCATCAAGGTCCCCGGCAGCGGCGAGGAGTTCAACCAGTCGCTGGAGAAGGCCAACCGCATCGTCGACTACCTCGAACTCGCCGAGCTGATGTGCCTCGACGCCCTCCACCGCGCCGAGTCCTGCGGCGGCCACTTCCGCGAGGAATCCCAGACCCCCGACGGCGAAGCAGCCCGCCGCGACGAGGAATTCGGCTACGCCGCCGCCTGGGAGTACACCGGCACCGGCGCCGCACCCGTCCTGCACAAGGAAGACCTCGTCTTCGAGTACGTCCACCCCACCCAGCGGAGCTACGCATGAACCTCACCCTGCGCGTCTGGCGCCAGCAGAACGCCGACGCCCCCGGCGCCATGGCCTCCTACGAGGTCGACGGCATATCGAAGGACATGTCCTTCCTGGAGATGCTCGACACCCTCAACGAGGACCTCATCCTGCGCGGCGAGGACCCGGTCGCCTTCGACCACGACTGCCGCGAGGGCATCTGCGGCGCGTGCAGCCTCGTCATCAACGGCGACGCCCACGGGCCCGAGCGGACCACCACCTGCCAGCTCCACATGCGGTCCTTCGCCGACGGCGACACCATCGACGTCGAACCGTGGCGCGCCGCGGCCTTCCCCGTGGTCAAGGACCTCGTGGTGGACCGCAGCGCCTTCGACCGCATCATCCAGGCCGGCGGCTACATCACCGCGCCGACCGGATCCGCCCCCGAGGCGCACGCCACGGCCGTGCCCAAGCCGGCCGCCGACCACGCCTTCGAGCACGCCGAGTGCATCGGCTGCGGCGCCTGTGTGGCGGCCTGCCCCAACGGCTCCGCGATGCTGTTCACCTCCGCCAAGATCAACCACCTGAACGTGCTCCCGCAGGGCTCGCCCGAACGGGAGACGCGGGTACTGGACATGGTGGCCCGGATGGACGACGAGGGCTTCGGCGGCTGCACCCTGACGGGCGAATGCGCCACGGCCTGCCCCAAGGGCATTCCGCTGCCGTCGATCGCCGCCATGAACAAGGAGTGGCTCCGGGCGCTGCGCAGAAGCTGACCGGCGCGCCGCGCCCGCCCCGCCCCGGCTCCGACCCCCGTACGAGCGCCCCCCGCCCCCGCCTTCTGGGCCGATCGGCTGACCCGATCCGCCGACCGGGCGCTCGTACGGGCCGTACGCCGTGCCGTGCCCCGGACCGGCCCCGCGCGTGGGGTTCAGTGGACCCCATGCCCCACGCCCCCGCCGGGTCCGGACCGCGCCGCCGCACCGCGCTGGCCGCCGCCCTCGCCTGCCTGGCGCCGGCCGGCTGCACGGCGCACGACACCGCGACCCGCAAAGGGCCCCGCAGCCCCGCCCACGGCGGGCAGCCCGCCGCCAAGGACGCCCTCGTCATGGTGATCCGGCACGCGGAGAAGCCCTACGCCGGAGCCACCGGCGAGGACGACGAGGGCAACGAGGACCCCGGCTTCCTCGCGGGCCGGGGCCGCCGCCGCGCGGACGAGCTGCCGCGGCTCTTCGGCCCGGCCCACAGTGCCCGCCTGCCCCGGCCCGCCGCGCTGTTCGCGACCGGCGGACCGCGGGCCGCCCCCGCCCGGTGCCGGCAGACCCTGGCGCCCCTGGCCGCCGCCCTGCGGGTCCCCGTACGCACGCAGTTCGCGACCGGGGCCGAAACGGCCCTGGCGCGGGCGGTGTTGCAGGCCCGGTCGCCCGTCCTCGTGTGCTGGGAGCCCGCCGGCATCCCCCGCCTGGTCCACGCCCTCGGCGCCCACCGGGTCCTCGGCGTCCCCGCCGCCTGGCCCGACCGCTACGACCTCGTCTGGACCCTCACCCGCACGCGCGGCGAGTGGGCCTTCCGCGAACTCGCGCAGGACCTCCTGCCCGGCGACGCCTGACGGCTCCGGGCCGTGCGCGCCGGACCAGACGGGCCCGGCAGGGGAGGACCTAAGGGCCCAGCGCCCGCGCCAGATACGGGGCCGTGCGGGCGTCCGGCGAGGCGGCCACCACCTGCGGCGGACCGGAGGCCGTGACACGGCCGCCCTCCGTGCCGCCGCCCGGACCCAGGTCGATCACCCAGTCGGCGCCCGCCACCACCTCCATGTCGTGCTCCACGACCACCACCGAGTGCCCCGCGTCCACCAGCCCGTGCAACTGCCGCAGCAGCACCCGCACATCGGCCGGGTGCAGCCCCGTCGTCGGCTCGTCCAGCAGGTACAGGGTGTGGTCCCGGCGCAGCCGCTGGAGCTCCGTCGCCAGCTTGATGCGCTGGGCCTCACCCCCCGACAGCTCGGTCGCCGGCTGCCCCAGCCGCAGGTAGCCCAGGCCGATGTCCTCCAGGGCCCGCAGGCTGCGCGCCGCGGCCGGCACCTGCGAGAAGAAACCGGCCGCCGCCTCCACCGTCAGCCCGAGCACCTCCGCGACGTTCAGCCCGGCGTAACGGACCTCCAGCGTCTCGGGGTTGTACCGGGCGCCCGCACAACTCGGGCACGGGGCGTACGTACTGGGCAGGAAGAGCAGCTCCACCGAGACGAAGCCCTCGCCCTGGCAGGTCTCGCAGCGCCCGCCCGGCACGTTGAAGGAGAACCGGCCCGCCTTCCAGCCGCGCGCCCGCGCCTCGGGGGCCGCCGTGAAGAGCCTCCGCACGACGTCGAACAGCCCCGTGTACGTGGCCAGGTTGGAGCGCGGCGTCCGCCCGATCGGCTTCTGGTCCACCTCCACGAGCCGCCGCACCGGGAAGTCCGGCTCCGTCAGCCGCCCGGCGACCACACCCGCCAGCACCTGCCCCACCAGCGTCGACTTCCCCGACCCCGACACCCCCGTCACCGCCGTGAACACCCCGAGCGGGAACTCCACGTCCACGCCCCGCAGGTTGTGCCGGTCGACGCCCGTGAGCCGGATGCCGCCGGTGGCCTCGCGCACGGGCCGCCGCTCCCGGCCGGAGGCGGCCGGCGCGAACAGGTGCCGCGCCGTCGCCGACTCCGCGACGGCGGCCAGCCCCGCCGGCGGCCCGCTGTACAGCACCCGTCCGCCGTGCTCCCCCGCCAGCGGCCCCACGTCCACCACCCAGTCCGCGCGGCGCACCACGTCCAGCTGGTGCTCGACGACGAAGACCGTGTTCCCCGCCCGCTTGAGCCGCTCCAGCACGCCGAGCAGCGCCTCGGTGTCCGCCGGGTGCAGCCCCGCCGACGGCTCGTCCAGGACGTACACCACCCCGAACAGCCCCGACCGCAGCTGCGTCGCCAGCCGCAGCCGCTGGAGCTCGCCCGCCGACAGGCTCGGCGCGGTCCGGTCCAGGCTCAGGTAGCCCAGCCCGAGCTCCGCCACGGGTGCGATCCGCGCCCGCAGGTCCGCGGCCAGCACCCGCGCCGCCTCCCCGTCCAGGGCGGCGGTCGCCAGTACGCCGTCCAGGTCGCCCAGCGCCAGCGCCGCCAGCTCCGCGATCGTCCGGCCCGCGAACGTCACCGCGAGCGCCTCGGGGCGCAGCCGGCGCCCCTCGCACACCGGGCACGGGGCGTCGGTGAGGAACTTCTCGGCGCGCGCCCGCAGCGTGGCGCTCTTGGTGTCCGAGAAGGTCCGCATCACATAGCGGTGCGCACTCATGTACGTGCCCTGGTAGGGGCGTTGGATCCGGTCGGCGTCCCGCACCGGGTGCACGGTGACCACCGGCTGCTCCTCGGTGAACAGGATCCACTCCCGGTCCCGCGCCGGCAGCTCCCGCCAGGGCCGGTCCACGTCGTGGCCGAGCGCCTCCAGGACGTCCCGCAGGTTCTTGCCCTGCCACGCCCCCGGCCAGGCCGCGATGGCCCCCTGACGGATCGACAGCTCCGGGTCGGGGACCAGCAGGTCCTCGCTGGTGTGGTGGATCCGGCCCAGCCCCTGGCAGGAGGGGCAGGCGCCGGCGGCCGTGTTGGGGGAGAAGGCGTCCGAGTCGAGCCGCTCGGCACCCGGCGGATAGGTACCGGCCCGCGAGTACAGCATCCGCAGGGAGTTGGAGAGCAGGGTCACCGTGCCCACCGAGGAGCGCGAGCCCGGGGCGGAGCGGCGCTGCTCCAGGGAGACGGCGGGCGGCAGCCCGGTCACCGAGTCCACCTTCGGGGCGCCGATCTGGTGGATCAGCCGCCGGGCGTAGGGGGCGACGGACTCGAAGTACCGCCGCTGGGCCTCCGCGTAGAGGGTGCCGAAGGCCAGGGAGCTCTTGCCGGAGCCGGAGACGCCGGTGAAGACGGTCAGCGTGTCGCGGGGGATGTCCACATCGACCCCGCGCAGGTTGTGCTCACGGGCACCGCGGACCCGTACGCAGGGATCGGGGGCGTCCGGCTCGTCGGCGCGGGTGGCGGGGGAGTGGTGCATTCGCCCCAGTTTAGAGGGCTACCCCCGTCCGGCGATCCGGGCCAGCCGGGCGAGGGAGTCCAGCAGGGCCGCCCGGTCGTACGTGGAGGTGGTGACCAGCAGCTCGTCCGCCCCCGTGGACCGCGCGACCTCGGCCAGGGCGGCTGCGACCTGCTCCTCGGTGCCGGCGATGTGCCCGTCGAGGCCGCCCTCGTACAGCTCCCGCTCCTTCGGCGTCATCTCCAGCGCCTCGACCTCCTCGGCCGGGCGCAGGGGCGGGAAACTGCCCCGGATCCGGGAGTGTGCGAGGGCCCAGGCCTCCGGCAGCAGGATCCGCCGGGCCGCCTCGTGCGTGGCGGCGACCGCGACCGTCCCCGAGACCACCACGTAGGGCCGCGCACTCCACGGCGAGGGCCGGAACTCCTCGCGGTACCGGCGGACCGCCTCCGCTGCCTTGGCGCGGCCCCGCAGGTCGCCGACCACCACCGGCAGCCCGGCCCGGGCGGCGATCCCCGCGCCCTCGCCGGTGGCGAGCACGAAGGGCGGGACCCGCAGCCCCTCGGCCGGCCGGGCGTGCACCTCGGGGTGGGCGCGCCGGTTTCCGTCGAACCAGCCCAGCAGCTCGGCCAGCTGCTCCTCGAAGCGGTCGGCGTCGGCGGTGTCCCGGCCCAGGGCCCGGCGGATGCCGCCGGTGAAGCCGACCGAGCGGCCGAGCCCCATGTCGATCCGGCCGGGGAACAGGGACTCCAGCACCCCGAACTGCTCGGCGACCACGAGCGGCTGGTGGTTGGGCAGCATCACCCCGCCGGTGCCGACCCGGATCCGCCGGGTGGCGGCGGCGACGGCGGCGGCCAGGACGGTGGGCGCGGAGCCCGCGATCCCGGGCACGCCGTGGTGCTCGGACACCCAGAAACGGTGGTAGCCCAGCTCCTCCGCCGCGCGGGCCAGCTCCACGGTGTCGCGCAGGGCCTCCGCGGCGCTGTGCCCCTGGCGGGTGCGGGAACGGTCGAGTACCGAGACTTTGGGGATCACACAGGTCTCAACACCCTGTGGCGGCGGTGATTCCCCCGCCCGGTGCGCTGTCTAGGCTGCGGCCATGACCGAGACCGCATCCCGCCGCCCGCTCGCCGTGTTCGACCTCGACAACACCCTCGCCGACACCGGTCACCGCCAGCACTTCCTGGAGCGCCGCCCCCGCGACTGGGCGGGCTTCTTCGGTGCGGCCCCGGCCGATCCGCCCCTCGCCCGGGGGGTGGCCATGGCGGTGGAGAGCGCGGCCGACTGCGAGGTGGTGTACCTGACCGGCCGGCCGGAGCGCTGCCGGGCCGACACCGCCGACTGGCTGACCCGGCACGGGCTGCCCGAGGGCCGGGTGTGGATGCGCGGCGACCAGGACCGGCGCCCGGCCAGGGTGACCAAGCTGGAGGTGCTCCGGCGCATCGCCCGCGGCCGCGAGGTGCGGATGCTCGTCGACGACGACGAACTCGTCTGCCAGGCCGCCCGCGCGGCCGGCTTCCGCGTGGTCCTGGCCACCTGGGCCGCGGAGGCGCCGGAGCTGAAGGCCGCGCAGGAGGGCGAGGGTCGCACCTGAGGCGCCCCCTGCGCGCGCGGTGCCGCCGGGCGGGCGCCCGGCCCGCCCGGCTGCCGGACGCCCGCCGACCGCGTCCTCAGTCCTCGCCGTCGAGGCGGAAGCCCACCTTCAGCCCGACCTGGTAGTGCGCGATCTCACCGTTCTCGATGTGTCCGCGCACCTGTGTGACCTCGAACCAGTCCAGATTGCGCAGGGTCTGACCCGCCCGCGTGATCCCGTTCCGGATGGCCTGATCGATGCCCTCGTGGGAGGTGCCGACGATCTCGGTCACCCGGTAGGTGTGGTTGGACATGGGGTCTCCCGCCAGTCGTCGCTGTTGCCTTGTTCCACGGTGCCCCAGTACGGCGCCGTCCGCGAACTTTGCGTGAACAATCCCGGGTGAAAGGGGGTTGACCCACCCATTGGTCTATGCCAATTTCAAGCCATCTGAGATCCGTCCCCAGAAGGTGACCCCCGTGAAGATGCGCTTCCTCGCCGTGTGCACGGCCCTCGCGGCCGCGACCGCCCTGACCGGCTGCGGCCAGTCGGCAGGATCCGGGGGAGACTCCGAGAAGGTGACCCTGTGGCTGATGAAGGGCAGCGCGTCCGACGACTTCATCGCCAGGTTCACCGCCGACTTCGAGAAGCAGCACCCCGGCATCGACCTCGAGGTGCACATCCAGGAGTGGAAGGGGATCGGCGACAAGGTCAACGCCGTCCTCGGCGGCAAGGCCGAGCACGGCGCCGACGTCATCGAGGTCGGCAACACCCAGGTCGCCCAGTACGTCGAGACGGGCGGCGTCTCCGAGGTCACCCTCGAGGGCCTGCGCGCATGGGGCAGCAAGGACTGGCTCAAGGGCCTCTCCGACCCGGGAAGCGTCAACGGGGCCCAGTACGGCGTCCCGTGGTACGCCGCCAACCGGGTGGTGATCTACCACAAGGACCTGTTCGCGAACGCGGGCATCAAGGCCCCGCCCCGCAACCGCCAGGAGTGGATCTCGGCCACCCAGAAGCTCGACAAGGGCGACCAGCAGGGCATCTACCTGCCCGGCCAGAACTGGTACGTCCTCGCCGGGTTCGTCTGGGACGAGGGCGGCGAACTCGCCGTGGAGACGAGCGGCCAGTGGGTCGGCACCCTCGACGACGACAAGGCCCTCGCCGGGATGGACTTCTACAAGCAGCTCCAGGCGCTCGGCGACGGGCCCAAGGGCGCCGACGAGGAGACGCCCCCGCAGTACGAGGTCTTCGCCCGCGGCCACGTCGCCCAGATCATCGCGCCGCCCGGCCAGGCCGCCCAGATCGAGGCCGCCAATCCGGCGCTCAAGGGCAAGCTCGGCTTCTTCCCCATCCCCGGCAAGAGCTCCGAGAAGGCCGGCTCCGTCTTCACCGGCGGCTCCGACCTGATCATCCCGGACAAGACCCGCCACCGGGCCCGCGCCGTGGACGTGATCACCGCCCTGGTCAGCGAGAAGTGGCAGACCGAACTCGCCCGCACCATGAGCTACGTCCCCAACAAGACCACCTTCGCCCGCGTGGTCGAGGGCAACGACGGAGCCGCCGCCATGGCCCCCGGCGCCGCCCAGGGCCGGGCCACCCCCAAGTCCGCGCGCTGGGCCGAGGTGGAGGCCAAGAACCCGATCAAGCCGTACATGACGGCCGTCCTGACCGGCCAGGACCCCCGCCAGGCGGCGAAGGCGGCCTCCGACACCGTCAGCCAGGTCCTCAGCTCCGACCGCTGAGCCGCCCCGGACGGGTGGCGCCCGCCGAGTTCAGCCCCCGCACATCCGGGGGCCGCCGAGCGGTCATGCCGAATCCAGCCGGTCACGGAACAAGTAGAGGTGCCGGGCCCGCCACCTGCGGCCCGGCACCCCGTGCCCGGATCAGGAGCAGCCATGACCATCGCCCCCCTGTCCCCGTCCCCCCTCGCACCCCCCGCCCCGGCCGCCGCCCCCTCCGCCGGTCCCCGCTACACCGTCCGCCTCGCCCGCGACGAGGACGAGGTCCGAGCCGCCCAGCGACTGCGCCACCAGGTCTTCGCCGGAGAGCTCGGCGCCCGCCTGGAGGGGCCCGAGCCCGGCCTGGACGCCGACGCCTTCGACGCGTACTGCGACCACCTCCTGGTCCTCGACGAGGAGGGCGGGCAGGTCGTCGGAACCTACCGGCTGCTGCCGCCCGAGCGCGCCGCCGTCGCCGGACGCCTCTACTCCGAGGGCGAGTTCGACCTCTCCGCCCTCGCCCCGATCCGCCCGGACCTGGTCGAGGTCGGCCGCTCCTGCGTCCATCCCGACCACCGCAACGGCGCCGTCATCGCCCTCATCTGGGCCGGCCTGGCCCGCTACATGGAGCGCACCGGCCACAACTGGCTGGCCGGCTGCTGTTCGATCCCGCTCGCCGACGGCGGGGTGCTGGCCGCCGCCACCCGCGAGACCGTCCTCGCCCGCAATCTCGCCCCGCGGGAACACCGCGTCACCCCGCACCTGCCGTGGAGCCCCGAGGGCGTCAGCGTCCCCGGCCGCATGGAGCCGCCCCCGCTGCTGCGCGGCTACCTCCGCCTCGGCGCGTGGGTCTGCGGGGAGCCCGCCCTCGACGCCGGGTTCGGCTGCGCCGACCTGTTCGTACTGCTCTCCCTGCGCCGGACCAACCCGCGCTACCTGAACCACTTCCTCTCCCTCGCCCCGGGCGCATGAGCAGCTGGCTGCCGGCCTCGCCCTGCACCCCCGGGGCCTGCGCCGGCCACCCCGGGAGGAGCGCGAGCGCCGCCCGCGCGGTGCTCCGGCTCGCCGCCGCCCTCGCACTGGTCCTGCTCGCCGTGGCGGCCGCCCCGCCCGTCCGGCTGCTCCCCGCCCGGCACCGGCGCGCACTGGTCCGGGCCTGGGCGGCCGCCCTCGTACGGTCCCTGGGGATACGGATCGCCGTGCACGGGGCGCCCGGCGCGGACGGGGGCCGCCTGATCGTCGCCAACCACATCTCCTGGCTGGACGTCCCGCTCGTCGCCGCCGTCCTGCCCAGCCGGATGCTGGCCAAGAGCGAGATCGGGGCCTGGCCCGTGCTCGGCCGGCTAGCAGCCCGCGCGGGCACCCTGTTCATCGAACGCGACCGGATCCGGGCCCTGCCCCGCACGGTCGACACCCTCGCGGGCGCGCTGCTGGCCGGCGACCGGGTCACCGTCTTCCCCGAGGGCTCCACCTGGTGCGGACGCGCCCAGGGCCCCTTCCGGCGGGCCGCGTTCCAGGCGGCGCTGGACGCGCGGGTACCCGTACAGCCCGTGCGGATCGCGTACCGGCTGGCGGACGGGGACCTCGCCGGGGCGCCCGCCTTCGTCGGCGACGACCCGCTGACCGCCTCGCTGTGGCGGATCGCCCGGGCCCGCGGCGTACGGGCCGAGGTGCGGCTGCTGCCGCGTATCCCGCCCGGCCGCCACCCCGCCCGGCGGGAACTCGCCGCGGCGGCGCAGCGGTCCGTCCACGGCGACGCCGGACGGCGCCGGCCGCTGCCGGCGGGCGCACCC